>CAIOYU010000115.1 GCA_903862565.1 uncultured Actinomycetes bacterium
CGGGATTGCGGACGGGACTACCGGCTCAAAGGCGTTGTCCTGTTTGAGGTTGTCTCCTGCGGGCTGCCGGCGTCGGTGGCCGACATCGTGATCGCCAACATGGCCGACCACACCGGCTGAGGTCAGGAGATGGTCGCGCTGCCCAGCACCTCGTCGCCGTCGGGATCGGGCCGGTAGAGCACCATCGTCTGGCCGGCTGCAACTCCGCGCAGTGGTGTGCGCAGGGCGAAATGCAATAACCCGTCGGTGAATCCGGCGATCCCGGAGGCCACGCCACCGTGGGCACGGACCTGCACCTCGCAGTCGAGGAGTCCCTCGAAGGCCGCACCCGAGGTGAACACCGGGTCCCGTCCGGTGATCGACCAGACCTCCAGATCGTCGACCGCACCGACACGTACCGTGCCGGAGTCGGCGTCGATGCCGGTGACGTACCGCGGCCGGCCGTCCGGCCCGGGCCCGGCGATACCCAGGCCCTTGCGCTGGCCGATGGTGAAGCCGTGCACGCCGTCGTGGCGGGCCAGCACCTCACCGTCGGCGTCGACCACCGCACCGGGTCGCACACCGATCCGGGCCCCGAGGAAGGCCCGGGTGTCACCGGAGGGAATGAAGCAGATGTCGTGGCTGTCGGGCTTGGCGGCCACCGCGAAACCGCGGTCGGCGGCTTCCTGCCTGATCTGCTGCTTCGGGGTGTCCCCGATCGGGAAGACGGCGTGAGCCAACTGGTCGGCGGTCAGAACCGCCAGAACGTAGGACTGGTCCTTGTCGCCGTCGACGGCCCGGCGCAGGCGGCCGTGCTCCAGTCGGGCGTAGTGGCCGGTGGCGACGGCGTCGAAGCCCAGGGCGAGCGCGCGCGCCGACACCGCGGAGAACTTGATCCGCTCATTGCACCGCACACACGGGTTGGGCGTCTCGCCGCGGGCGTAGCTGGACACGAAATCCTCGATGACGTCGTGTTCGAATCGGTCGGCGAAATCCCAGACGTAGAAAGGGATTCCGAGGACGTCGGCGACCCGTCGGGCATCACCGGCATCCTCCCGGGAACAGCAGCCCCGTGACCCGGTGCGCAGCGCTCCCGGCGCCTGGGACAGGGCCAGATGTACCCCGACCACCTCGTGTCCGGCGTCGACCATTCGCGCGGCAGCCACCGAGGAGTCGACGCCGCCGCTCATCGCCACGAGCACCCTCACCCTTGCGCCCCCTTCACCGGAGTCCGAGCACCGCGGCACTGGCCAGCGCAGCCTGACGAGCCCGGTCGACGGCGGCGGGCAGCACCCGCAAAGCTGCCTCCACGTCCGCCGCGGTGCTGGTGTGCCCCAGGGAGAGTCGCAACGAACCGCGTGCCCGCTCCGCCGGCTGCCCCATGGCCAGCAGCACATGGGACGGACGGGCCACCCCCGCGGTGCACGCAGAACCGGTGGAGCACTCGATGCCGTTGGCGTCCAACAGCATCAGCAGCGAATCGCCTTCGCAGCCGCGGAAGGTGAAGTGGGCGTTGCCCGGTAGCCGGTGCTCCCCGCGGGCGCCGTTGACGGTGACGTCCTCGATCGTGGCCACCACCCCGTCGACGAGACGATCGCGCAGTCCGCGCAGCCTCTCCGCGGACTCCTGCAGTGCACCGACGGCGACCTCGACGGCGACCGCCATCGCCACCGCGCCGGCGACATCCGGTGTGCCGGAGCGGACGTCGCGCTCCTGACCGCCGCCGTGCAGCAGTGGCACGCAGGCGGTGTCGCGGCGCAGCAACAGGGCACCCATGCCCGTCGGACCCCCGAACTTGTGCGCGGTGATACTCACCGCGGAGCAACTGGAACCCGCGAAGTCGACCGGAATCTGGCCGACCGCCTGGACGGCGTCGCTGTGCACGGGGATATCGAATTCTGCGGCGACAGAGGCTATTTCGGTGATCGGCATGATCGTGCCGACTTCGTTGTTCGCCCACATCACCGAAACCAGGGCCACGTCGTCGCCGTCGCCGAGCACGTCCCGCAGCGCCTGGGGCGTGACGGAGCCGTCGGGTTCGGTCGGCAGGAACGTCACCTCGGCGCCCTCGTGTTCGACCAGCCACATGACGGCGTCGAGCACCGCGTGGTGTTCGACGGCGGTGGTGACGATCCGTCGGCGCCGCGGATCGGCGTCGCGACGTGCCCAGTAGATGCCCTTGACGGCCAGGTTGTCGCTGTCGGTGCCACCGGCGGTGAAGATGACCTCCGAGGGCCGCGCCCCGAGTTGGGCGGCGATGCGCTCCCGGGACTCCTCCAACCGGCGGCGGGCGGCGCGGCCGACGGTGTGCAGCGAGGAGGCGTTGCCGAACTCCCCCAGCGCCGCGGCCATCGCCTCGATGGCCTGCGCATGCATCGGGGTGGTGGCAGCGTGGTCGAGATAGACCGAACGGGTGCTCATGGCCTGTTCAGGATACCGGCGCGGCGATCACGGCCGAACAGACACAAAAGCTCCCGACACGCCGTGCGTGCGGGAGCCTTTGTGTCTGCTCGCGGATCTAACCCTTGCGGGCCTTGATCGCCTCGGTCAGCTGCGGCGTGACGCTGAACAGGTCGCCGACGATTCCGTAATCGGAGATCTCGAAGATCGGGGCTTCCTCGTCCTTGTTCACCGCGACGATCGTCTTCGAGGTCTGCATCCCGGCACGGTGCTGGATCGCCCCGGAGATACCCAGCGCGATGTACAGCTGGGGCGAGACGGTCTTGCCGGTCTGGCCCACCTGGAACTGGCCCGGGTAGTAACCGGAGTCGACGGCCGCGCGGGAAGCGCCGACGGCGCCGCCCATCGAGTCGGCAAGCTCCTCGACGACGACGAACTTGTCCGCGCTGCCGACACCACGGCCGCCGGCGACGACGATGCTGGCCTCGGCGAGGTCGGGACGGTCACCCGCGACGGCGGGCTGCCGGGAGATGATCCGCGTGGCGTTCTCGGCCTGCGCGGGCACCTCGACGGTGACCAACTCGCCGGCACCGGCACTCGGGGCGGCCTCGACGGCGCCGGGGCGAACGGTGATCACCGGCACGCCGGCGGTGACCTTCGCCTCGACGGTGAAGGCACCACCGAAGATCGAGTGCACGCCGGTGCCGCCCGACTTGACCTCCACCACGTCGGACAACACGCCCGAACCGAGGCGGGCCGCCAGACGACCGCCGATCTCCTTGCCGTCCGCGGTCGCGGGCAGCAGCACTGCCGCGGGCGCGGCCGAGTCCACCAGCGAGGCCAGGACGTCGACGTACGGAGTGATCAGGAATTTCTCCGCGTCGTCGGACTCGGCGACGTAGATCTTGGCCGCACCGGCGGCCTTGAGGTCCTCCACCAGCGGGGCGGCGGTGCCGGGGGCACCGACGACGACGGCGGAGGGCTCGCCCAGAGCGCGGGCGGCGGTGAGCAGTTCGGAGGTGACCTTCTTCACCGCACCTTCGGAATGCTCGACGAGCACCAGTACTTCAGCCATAACGGTTCTCTTTTCTCGAGTGTCTTCGCAGGACTAGTTGATCGGTGCTAGATGAGCTTCTGCCCGACCAGGTATTCGGCGATCTTCGTGCCGCCGTCGCCGCCGTCGGCGATCTTCTCGCCCGCCGTCTTCGCCGGCTTCGGCGTCGAGGACAGCACGCTGGAACCGGCGTTGGCCAGGCCCACCTCGTCAGCGCCCACGCCGATGTCGGCGAGGGTCAGCACGGCCACTTCCTTCTTCTTCGCGGCCATGATGCCCTTGAAGGACGGGAAGCGGGGCTCGTTGATCTTCTCGTTGACGCTGACCACCGCAGGCAAGGACGCCTCGACGGTGAACACACCCTCGTCGGTCTCGCGCTCGCCGCTGATCTTCCCGCCCTCGACGGTGATCTTGCGCATGTGGGTCAGCTGCGGCAGGCCGAGGTACTCGGCGATGATCGCGGGGACCGCACCGCCGGTGCCGTCGGTGGCCTCGTTGCCCGCGATGACAAGGTCCGCACCCTCGATGGTGCCCAGCGCACGGGCCAGTGCCCAGCCTGTCTGCACCATGTCGGAGCCGGCCAGGCCGGCGTCGAGCAGGTGCACACCCTTGTCGGCGCCCATGGACAGCGCCTTGCGGATCGCCTCACCGGCTCGCTCCGGTCCGGCGGTCAGCACCGTCACGGTGCTGTCGCCGCCTTCACGTTCCTTGATCAGCAGCGCCTCTTCGACGGCGCGCTCGTTGATCTCGTCCAGCACGGCGTCGGCCGCGTCCCGGTCGAGGGTCCAGTCACCGTCGGAGAGCTTGCGCTCCGACCAGGTGTCGGGGACCTGCTTGATCAGAACCACGATGTTGGTCATGGCTTTTCTAGTCCTCCTGGCAGGCGTCCGGGCGGCCTGGTGGTCGTCCGGCTTGTGGGTCACTTCCGCTGACCACACCATGTTACTAGCCAGTAACTTGTGGTGGATCGCCCCCTAACGATAGCCGCTTTTCGGGGGAGTTCCCGCAGGCCCGGCAAGACCAGCAGGTTCACGATCCGCCCCGCAGGGGTTAGCCTGCCTTGCGATGACCACGCATTCGACGGACGCACCCGAGGGCGGCCTGCCACTGACCGGCGAGCGCACCGTCCCCGGCTTGGCGGTGGAGAACTACTGGTTCCGCCGCCATGAGGTCGTCTACCAGTGGTGTGCACCCATATGCGCAGGTCAGGATGTCCTCGAAGCCGGCTGCGGGGAAGGCTACGGGGCTGATCTGATCGCCTCGGTGGCCCGCCGCGTGGTGGCCGTCGACTATGACGCGGCCACCGTCGCCCACGTGCGCGACCGCTACCCCGCGGTGGAGGTCATGGCGGCCAATCTGGCCGCCCTACCGCTTGCCGACTCCTCGGTGGACATTGTGATCAACCTGCAGGTCATCGAACATCTGTGGGATCAGCCACAGTTTGTCGCCGAATGCTTCCGCGTGCTGCGCCCGGGGGGTCGGCTGGTGATGGCGACGCCGAACCGGATCACCTTCACCCCGGGCAGCGACACCCCGCTCAATCCCTTCCACACCCGCGAACTCAACGCCGCCGAACTCGACGAACTGCTCACCGACGGCGGTTTCACGGTGGACGGCGGCGTTTACGGCGTCTTTCACGGCCCCGCGCTGGTCGCGATGGATGTCCGCCACGGCGGTTCGATCATCGACGCCCAGATCACCCGGGCGCTGGCCGATGCGCCGTGGCCGGAGGATCTGCTGGCCGACGTCGCCGCGGTGTGCTGCGAGGACTTCGAGATACTCGCCGCGGCGACCCGCGACATCGACTCCAGCCTGGATCTGCTGGCCGTCGCGGTGAAACCGTGACGTCCTCCCGCCAGCGGGAGCAGGTTCCCGGGCAGTTCAGCCTGGTGCTGCACACCCACCTGCCGTGGCTGGCCCATCACGGCCGCTGGCCCGTCGGCGAGGAGTGGCTCTACCAGTCCTGGGCGGCGTCCTACCTACCGCTGGCGCGGGTGCTGCGCACTCTGGCGGCCGAGGGCCGCAGCCGGCTGATCACCCTCGGGCTGACCCCGGTGGTCACCGCACAACTCGATGACCCGTACTGCCTGGACGGTATGCACCGCTGGCTGGCCAACTGGCAGTTGCGCGCACTGGAGGCAGCCAACGTCCACGCCGCCACGGGCGCCGCGGCCGGCACCGCCTCGGACCCGGAGGCGTTGCGGCGCTTCGGGATTCATGAGTACGCCGAGGCCACCCGCGCGCTGGAGGACTTCACCGTGCTGTGGCGCCACGGCGCGAGCCCACTGCTGCGCGACCTGATCGATGCGGGCACCGTGGAGTTGCTCGGCGGTCCACTGGCCCACCCGTTCCAGCCGCTGCTGAACCCGCGGCTGCGGGAGTTCGCCCTGCGCGAGGGACTGGCCGACGCCGGGCAGCGCTTCGCGCACACGCCGTCGGGCATCTGGGCCCCGGAATGCGCCTACGCCCCCGGGATGGAGCACGGTTACCGCGCCGCGGGCGTCAGCCATTTCATGGTCGACGGGCCCTCGCTGCACGGTGACACCGCCCTGGGCCGGCCGGTCGGAGACAGCGGGGTGGTGGCCTTCGGCCGCGACCTGACCGTCAGCTACCGGGTGTGGTCGCCGAAATCGGGCTATCCCGGCCATTCCGCCTACCGCGACTTCCACACCCACGACCACCTGACCGGGCTCAAGCCCGCCCGGGTGACCGGCCGCAACGTCGACTCCGACGACAAGGCCCCCTACGACCCGGAGCGCGCCGACAGGGCGGTCGACGCCCACGTCGAGGACTTCGTCGCACTGGTCCGCCAGCGGTTGATCTCCGAGTCGCAGCGCATCGGCCGGCCGGCACACGTCATCGCCGCCTTCGACACCGAATTGTTCGGCCACTGGTGGTACGAGGGGCCGCTGTGGCTCGAGCGCCTGTTGCGGGCGCTGCCCGAGGCAGGGGTCCGGGTGGGCACGCTGTCCGATGCCATGGCCAACGGATTCGTCGGCGCCCCGGTCGAATTGCCGCCCAGCTCATGGGGTTCCGGCAAGGACTGGCAGGTGTGGTCGGGTCCCAAGGTCGCCGACCTCGTGGCACTCAACGCCGAGGTGGTGGACACCGCGTTGGCCACCGTGGACAAGGCCCTGGCCCATGCCGGTCCGGTGCAGGCGCGGGATTTCGTCGCCGACCAGATCCTGCGAGAGACGCTGCTGACGGTGTCCAGCGACTGGCCGTTCATGGTCAGCAAGGACTCCGCCGCCGACTATGCGCGCTACCGGGCTCATCTGCACGCCCATGCCACCCGGGAGATCGCCGACGCGCTGGCGTCGGGCCGCCGGGATGCCGCTGAACGCCTCGCTGCCGGCTGGAACGCCGCGGACGGTTTGTTCGGCGCGCTGGACGCCCGGCGTCTCCCCAAGTGACGCTTGCGGTTTCCGCGCCATGAAGGTGCTGATGGTGTCGTGGGAGTATCCGCCGGTCGTCATCGGCGGCCTCGGGCGGCACGTCCACCACTTGGCCACCGCCCTGGCCGCCGCCGGGCACGAGGTGGTGGTGTTGGCGCGCCGGCCTTTCGACACCGACCCGGCCAGCCACCCGACCACCGACGGCGTGCATGAGGGCGTGCGGGTGATCGCCGCCGCCCAGGATCCGCACGAATTCGAGTTCGGACCCGACATGATGGCCTGGACACTGGCGATGGGGCACGCCATGGTCAGGGCGGGATTGACCCATCTCGCCGACTGGCAGCCCGACGTGGTGCACGCCCACGACTGGCTGGTCGCTCATCCCTCCATAGCTTTGGCCGAATTCTTCTGCGTCCCTATGGTTTCCACCATCCACGCCACCGAGGCGGGGCGGCATTCCGGGTGGGTGTCCGGACCCGTCAACCGCCAGGTTCATGCCCTGGAGTCCTGGCTGGCGCGGGCGTCGGATGCGATCATCGCCTGTTCTGCCTCGATGGCGATGGAGATCGAGGCGCTGTTCGGACCCGGACTGGCCCAGATCAGCGTCATCCCGAACGGGATCGATTCCAGCCGTTGGTCGTTCGCGAAGCGGCGCAGCCATGACGGCCCTTCCGAGCTCCTCTATTTCGGACGGCTGGAGTACGAGAAAGGCGTGCACGACGCGATCGCAGCGCTTCCGCGGATCCGGCGAACCCATCCGGGGACCACGCTGACCATCGCCGGCGACGGCACGCAGGAGGCCTGGCTGGCCGAGGTCGCCCGAAAGCACAAGGTGACCAAAGCCGTCCGCTTCGCCGGCCGCGCCGACCATGACGAACTGCTGCGATTGCTGCACCGCGCCGACGTCGCCGTGCTGCCCAGCCATTACGAGCCCTTCGGGATCGTCGCCCTGGAAGCCGCCGCCGCGGGTACTCCCCTGGTGGTCGCCAACGTCGGCGGACTCGGCGAGGCCGTCATCGATGGGCGGACCGGGCTGTCGTTCCCGGCGCGCGACATCCCCGCCCTGGCCGCAGCGGTCCGCGCCGCACTCGATGATCCGGCGGCCGCCCAGAAGCGCGCCCTGGCCGCCCGCAAACGGCTCACGTCGGACTTCGACTGGCACACGGTGGCGGATCGGACCGCAGAGGTCTACCGGGCTGCCGGCCGCCGGGACCGCGAACCCCTGGCGCGACAGCCCATCGTCGAGCGCGCACTACCCGGCCGCTGAGACCCCAGACCGCGTGTATCCGATGTGTACGCTAGGTGTATGGCGCGCACGAACATCGACATCGATGACGACCTCGTCGCCGCGGTGATGCAGCGTTACGGGGTCACCACGAAGAAGGACGCCGTCGATTTGGCGTTGCGCCGACTTGTCGGCGAACCGCTGAGCCGCGACTTCCTCCTGAGTCTTGAGGGGATCGGCTGGGACGGCGACCTTGAGGAAATGCGCGCCGAGCAGCCCGAACAGCTGTGAGCGTGCTGATCGACTCCTCGGCGTGGATCGAATACCTCAGGGCAACCGGATCACCCGCCGCCGCCGAGGTGCGCCGCCTGCTGTCGAGCGAGGCCGACACCGTCGTCATGTGCGAGCCGGTGGCCATGGAGATTCTGGCGGGAGCCACCTCCGATGCCGCCCATGCCAAGCTCGAACGACTGGTGAACGGCCTACCGTCGCTGCGAATCGACGACGCACTGGACTTCCGCAGTGCCGCAGCGATATTCCGCCGGGCGCGACGAATCGGCCGGAGAGTTCGGAGCATCAACGACTGCCTCATTGCCAGCGTGGCGATCAGGCACGAAGTACCCCTGATTCACCGAGACGCCGACTACGGCGTCATCGCCGCGATCACCCCCCTGACCGCGCGGTCGTTCGTCTAGATACCGGCGCAGCGTCAGTGCAACGCGCGCGTCTCCACAGCGCGGCGTTCGCAGGGCTAGTGCGAGGCTTTCTTGCGCTCGATGTCGGCGAGGTTCGCCGCCAGTTCGGCCCGCTGGGCCGCCGAGGTCTCCCAGGCCAGCTTGCGGTTCTTGACCACCTTGGCCGGCGAACCGACGGCGATGGAGAAATCGGGGATGTCGCCCTTGACGACGGCGTGGGCCCCGAGCACGCACCCGCGACCGATCGTGGTGCCGCGCAGGATGGTGACCTTGGTGGCGATCCAGGTGTCCGGGCCGATCCGGACCGGGGTCTTGACGATGCCCTGGTCCTTGATCGCCATCTCGATGTTGTCCATCTTGTGGTCGAAGTCGCAGACGTAGCACCAGTCGGCCATCAGCGAGGACTCGCCGAACTCGATGTCGATGTAACAGTTGATGACGTTGTCGCGGCCGAAGACCACCTTGTCGCCCAGGCGCAGCGACCCCTCGTGCGCCCGGATGGTGTTCTTGTCGCCGATGTGCACCCAGCGGCCGATCTCGAGCTGCGCCAGTTCCGGGGTGGCGTGGATCTCGACGTTCTTGCCCAGGAACACCATGCCGCGGGTGATGATGTGCGGGTTGGCGAGCTTGAACTTCAGCAGCCGCCAGTAACGCACCAGGTACCAGGGCGTCCACGCCTTGTTGGCGATGACCCACTTCAGCGAGGCCCTGGTGAGAAAGCGGGCCTGGCGGGGGTCGCGCATCCGCGAACCACGCCACCGCTTGTGAATCGGCGCGCCCCACATGCTCGTCATGGCCCGACAGCCTATACGCGGGCAGAGCGGCCCCCGGAATCACGACCCGACCCGTTAGTCTCGCCTGGATGGCAAGGACACCGGTGCGGCTGCGGCGCGCGCTCGCGTTGACGTCGCTGGCGGCGTTGACCGGCGCGACGGCTGCGTGCGGCACCACCGACTCCTGGGTGGACTCCAAAAGCGCCCGCGGCTGGCCGGCCCAGTACGCAGACGCCGCCAACCGCAGCTACACATCCACTGCCGGGGCCTCGGCCCTGGAGTTGGCGTGGAACCGGTCGGTCAAGGGCGAGCTGGGAGCGGCAGCAGCCCTCGGCGGCGACGGCTACGTGGCCGTCAACGGCCAGACCGCCGGCGGGTGTTCGCTGATGGTCTGGGAGAACGACAACAACGGCCGGCAACGCTGGTGCACCCGGATGGTGCTGGGCGGCGGGTTCACCAGCCCTCTGTTCGACGGGTTCGACAACCTCTTCATCGGCCAGCCCGGCCTGATGGTGTCCTACCCGCCCACGCAGTGGGTGCGCTGGCGCACTCCTGTGATCGGAATGCCCACCACCGCAAGGTTTCTCGATCCCGGTCGGCTGCTGGTGGTGACCCACCTCGGCCAGGTGCTGGTGTTCGACTCCCATCGCGGGGAGGTGTCGAGCACCCCCTTGGACCTGGTCGCCGGAATCAACCCGACGGACGCCACGCGCGGTCTCACCGACTGCCAGCAGTCCCTTCCCGGCTGTCCGATCGCGGCGGCGCCGGCGTACTCGCCGGCCAGCCAGACCGCCGTGGTGGCAGTGTGGCAGCCGGGCGCGAAGGCCTCGGTTCTGACCGCTCTGCGTTACAACCCCGGCCAGACGCCACTGCTGACCCAGGAGTGGACCAGCGAGGCGGTCGGCGCCGGTGTACTGGGCAGCCCGGTGCTCTCCGAGGACGGCCAGACCATCTACGTCAACGGCCGGGACCGTCAGCTGTGGGCCCTGGACGTCGCCGACGGCAAGGCGAAATGGTCTGTGCCGCTGGACTTCCAACCCTTCACTCCCCCGACGGTGGCACCCGGCGGACTGATCATCGCCGGCGGTGGGCCCGATGCGAAACTGGTCGGCCTGCGCGACGCCGACGACCGTGCGGAGGTGGTCTGGCGTCGCGACGACGTGACCCCGCTGACTACCTCGAGCCAGGCCGGATCGCACGTCGCCTACGCCGTGGTGGCAGACGGGCCCGAGCAATTGGCGCTGCTGGTGTTCAACCCGGGCGACGGTGGCAGCACCCTCAACAGCTATCCGCTCCCCGATGCCACCGGCTTTCCGGTGGGGGTCTCGGTGGGGTTCGACCGCCGGGTTGTTGCGGCCACGAGCGGCGGCCAGGTGTACGGGTTCGCCCCGGCCACCACCCGTTGAGTGAGGAACCACGCAGAGGGCCACTCGCACTTCTTCTGCGTGGCTCCTCACTCAACGCGGGGCGCGGGGGCGCGGGGGCGCGGGGGCGCGGGGGCGCGGGGGCGGGGACGCGGACGAGGACGCGGACGAGGGCGCGGACGAGTGACTACACCTGCAGCGGCGGAATAGCACTGCGCGGCACCACTACCGAGACCGCACCGGCGTAAGACGGCAGCATCTCGGCACGCGCGAAGAAGAACGTCACAGCGTCGTCGGTGACAGCGAAGTTCTGGTAATGAGCGGGGTCCATACCCTCGCCGGCGAACACCGAAAGGCCTGTCCTGCCTTCCAGTTCGCGACGCACGATCGGGAAGATCGCCTCCAGCGGCTTGCTGCCCGGGGCGAAGAGTGTGTCGAAGGTGACCGGCCGGCCACGGTCCAGGTCATAGGTGAAGGACTTGTACCAGGTCGTCGGATGTGCACTGCCGATGTTCTGGAACAGGGTCAGCACAAGGCTCCGGGTGTGCGCTGAAGTGAATGACTCTGCGGTGACGTCCATTTCGTAGGGGAGGTTGCGGGCGTCGGAGGCCTGCGTGACGTTGACGAAACCGTCCCGCGTAGCGGTGAGATAGTCGATGACCGCCTGCTGGTCGGGATAATCCAGGGGAACCGCGACGTTCATCGTGTAAGCCGGGGTGCTGCTCTCGACGTGGCAGAGGCCGTCGGTCCGCACGACGCCCCCGAGGAACGCACAGTCGCCTGGAACTCCGCGGGCGGGCGTCGCCAGGTGCAGGCCGGCGGCCAGCAGAACGGCCACGGTGATCGCAGTGCTGCGCATAGTCTCAAAGCCTACCGATCAGCCCGGCACACGAAGGCGACCGCACGTGCAGCGGTCCCGGATCCGATGCGGGTCAGCACCACCGACAGCGGTTGACCACCCGTCGGGCGCAGTCGCCGGCGCAACGCGTCCGGGTCGACGTCGACTCCGCGCACCAGAATCTCCAGCGGGCCGCAGTCCAGAGCCGAAAGTGTTTGGCGCAGTGCTTTTTCCCGAAACGGGACCTGCTCGAGGATCTCGAAGCCGCGCACCCCGCCGGGCACCCGGTCACCGGTCAGGTAGGCGATGTCGGGGTCCAGTTGCCACAAGTCGTGCCGGGTGGCGTACTGACGCACCAGCCCCGCCCGCACCACCGCACCGTCCGGATCGACGATCCAGCGCCCCGGCGGGCCGACTGTGCCGGCGTCGGGATCGGCATCGGTGAGGGTCTCGTCGCGGTCCAGCAGGCTGGCCCGCCGCCGCACGCCGGGTTCGCTCAGCGGCGCCGACCACAGGCAGGCCTCCCGAACCGACCCGCCCGCCGAGGTCACCTCGATCTCCCCGTCGAACCCCAGCCGTCGCACCGCCTCGAAGTCGATGCCCGGCGCGCATTTCACCACCGTGGCCCTGCCGCGGTAGACCTCGGCCACCTCATCCAGCGGCGGCGTGTAGGCACGCGGGTCGAATCGCCGACGGCCACCGGAGCGGCGGGCCGGGTCAAGGAGGACGACGGCGTCACGGCTGATCGGGTGCAGCGCATCGGCCCGGCAGAGCGTTACGCCGGGAACGTTGTGTCGGGCCATCGCCAACCGGACCTCGTCGATATCGCTTCCGACGACGACGGCGGCGACCGGCAACAGGGCAGCCAGTTCGGCGCCGATCGAGCAGGTGGCGTCATGGACGACCGCCCCCCTGAGCCGCACGGCGCGGTGCCGGGCCACCGGTGCGGCGGTCGCCTGCTGCAGTGCCTCGTCGGTGAACAGCCACCCAGACACGTCGAGCCCGGGGAACTTCACCACCGCCCTGCGCCGCAGAAGGGTCGTCTCGATGAGCGCGCCCGCACGATCGCCGAAGCGTGAGCGGATCGCCGCCACGTCGGACACCCGGCTTGCATCGGTCAGCGGAAGGTGGCCGACGTCGTCGAGCGCGGCCGTACCGGCGTCGCCGGTGAGGTAGGCGACGTCGGCGAGTGTGAACCTCAGGACGGCTTAACCCCGGTGATCATGACGTTGTAGAACCAGCCCTTGGGGACAACCCGACGCCAGACGTTGGCGTCAATCCAGGACAGCGTCGTCCAGCCGCCGAACGCGAACTTCGCCCAGCCCCAGCCCAGTTTTCCGGGCGGCACGGTGGATTCGAACGTCCTCACCGGCCAGCCGAGCATCGCGGCGGTGAACTCCTCGCTGGCCGTGCGCACCTGCACAGCACCGGCGTTGGTAGCCATCCGCTCCAGGTCGGCAGGCTCGAAGGTGTGCAGGTCGACGATCCACTCCAGCGCCGCCGCGCGGGAGTTCTCGTCGAGTTCTGCCTGCGGACGGCGCCAGCTGCCCAGGCCGGGAAGCTTCATGGCGCGCACCGTGGTCTTCCAGGTCAGGTCGGCCAGCCGCCGCGCGTAGGCGTTGCCGACGGTGGTGGGCTCGCCGGCGAAGACGAACCGCCCACCCGGCTTGAGCACCCGGACCACCTCGCGCAGCGACAGTTCGACGTCGGGGATGTGGTGCAGCACGGCGTGACCGACCACGAGGTCGAAGGTGTTGTCGTCGTAGGGAATTCCCTCGGCGTCGGCGACCCGGCCGTCGATGTCCAGGCCGAGCGACTTTCCGTTACGGGTGGCGACCTTGACCATGCCCGGGGACAGGTCGGTGACCGAACCGCGGCGCGCTACACCGGACTGGATCAGGTTGAGTAGGAAGAACCCTGTGCCGCAGCCGAGTTCCAGTGCCCGGTCGTAGGGCAGATTGCGGAACTCGCCGTCGGGGACGATGGCGTCGAACCGGCCACGGGCGTAGTCGATACAGCGCTGGTCATAGGAGATCGACCACTTGTCGTCATAGGACTCGGCCTCCCAGTCGTGGTAGAGCACCTGGGCGAGTTTGGTGTCGTGTCGCGCGGCCTCGACCTGTTCGGCTGTGGCGTGGGGCACCGGAGCCGGGTCGCCGGCGACATCAGACACCGGAGCCGGGTCGCCGGCGACATCAGACACCGGAGCCGGGTCGCCGGCGACATCAGACACCGGAGCCGGGTCGGGCGCTGTACGGGAATCCGTCATGAGGGCAGCCTAACGGGCGGGTCGCGCGGCAAAAACCTCGCCGTAGCGTCGCCGCTGGCCCTCGTCGTCGAGGCCGGCGTCGATCAGCGTCTTGGCACCGGCCAGTGCGGCCGCGGGTGCGTCGACGAACCTGGCCGCCCAGACCGCCGCCGAGTCGTACACGTGGTCGGGTGCGACGAGTTCGTCGGCCAGCCCGAGCGACAGGGCCTCCTCCGGGCCGACGAATCGGCCGCTGAACGCCAGTTCCTTCGCCCGCGAGTGGCCGACGGCGCGGACCAGCCGCTGGCATCCGCCGCCCCCGGGCACCAGTCCGGCGAGGATCTCGGTGGCGCCGAACTTGGCGTTGTCACCGCACACCCGCCAGTCCGCGGCCAGCGCCAGGCTCAGTCCGGCGCCCAGGGCGTAGCCGGTGACGGCCGCCACGGTCGGCTTGGGGATGGCCGCGACAGCATCGAGGGCGGCGCGGCGCATGCGGTCGGCGGCCTCGGCTTCGGCGCGGTCCAGGGTGTGCAGTTCGGTCATGTCATCACCGGCGGAGAACACCTCATGGCCCCCGAAGATGATGACCGAGGCGATGTCGTCGCGTTCGGAAACCTCGGCGGCCGCGGCCGCCAGTTCCCGGTACACCTGTCGGGTCAGGGCGTTCGTCGGCTCGCGGTTGACCAACACCGTCGCGATCCGTGGCTGTGCCTCGCCGACATGAATCCCGACGAATTCCGCCACCGTCTCAGCCCCTGTCCCGCACCCGCAGCGCGGCGCGATGACGCGCCTCGTTGTAGCGGTCGCTGTCGAAGAACTCGATTTCCCAATTATTTTTGAGCACAGTCATTTTCGGCTGCACCTTCTCGATCTGCCGCTCCAGGGCGAGCACGTCCGCCACCGTCCGCCCGGTCAGCGAGTCCAGTTGGCTCCAGGTCGGCGGCAACAGTAGCGCCCGACCCTCGGCGAAGTCCTCGATCGCCGCCGCCGGGTTGGCCCAGCCGGCCTGGTCGGACTCGGTGTTCTCGCCGTCGGCGCGCTGGCCCCGCGGCAGTGCGCCCACGAAGAAGTAGGTGTCGTAGCGACGGGACCGTTCCTCCTTGGGAGTCACCCAGTTCGACCACGGCCGCAGCAGGTCGGCGCGCAGCACCAGGTTCTCGCCGCGCAGGAAATCGCCGAAGGACAGGCTCCGGTCTTCCAGGGCGGCGCGGGCCTGGTGGTAGACCGATGCGTCGGCGACGATGCTGTCGGGGTCACCGGCCGGCCCGGCGAACAGCACGCCCGACTCCTCGAACGTCTCTCGCGCGGCCGCGCACACCAGTGCCTCGGCCAACTCCAGATCGACGTCGAAACGCTGCGCCCACCAGGCCGGTTCGGGTCCGTACCAGGCCCCGTCACCGGCAAGGGCGCCGTTGCGGTCCCGGTCGTCGACACCGCCGCCGGGAAACACCGTCATCCCCGCGGCGAACTGCATGCCGCCGTGGCGTCGCATCAGGAACACCTCAAGGCCGGCAGGAACCTCGATGTCCCGAACCAACATCACGGTGGCTGCAGGGCGGACAGGGAGCGGCTCGGCGGAATCCTGCTCAGTCAAGGCGCCTCCGATGAGCGGCGCGCGTCCGGACGCGACGGGCGAAATACCGGCCGTCGATGGTGTCCACGGCGATGGACTGGCCGAACGCCGCGGAGAGGTTCTCCGCCGTCAGGGTGTCCTGCAGCAGGCCGGCGGATTGCACGCGACCCTCGGCCAGGATCATGCAGTGGCTGAATCCCGGCGGGATCTCCTCGACGTGGTGGGTCACCAGCACCAGTGCAGGGGCGTCGGGATCGGCGGCGAGGTCGGCCAGCCTGGCCACCAGTTCCTCACGTCCGCCGAGGTCCAGTCCGGCGGCGGGCTCGTCGAGCAGCAGCAGTTCGGGGTCGGTCATCAGCGCCCGGGCGATCAGCACCCGCTTGCGTTCACCTTCCGACAGCGTGCCGTAGATGCGGTCGGCCAGATGCTCGGCGCCCACGCTTTCCAGGGTGTCGACGGCCCGGGTGTAGTCGACCTCGTCGTACTGTTCGCGCCAGCGGCCCAGCACCGCGTATCCCGCCGAGACCACCAGATCGCTTACGACCTCGCCGTCGGGAATCCGCTGCGCCAGCGCCGCGCTGCTCAGCCCCACGCGCTGACGTAGTTCACTCATCTCGACGCGACCCAACCGCTGTCCCAGCACCGTCGCGGTTCCGGACGACGGGTGTTCCATCGCGGCGGCGATCCTCAACAACGAGGTCTTCCCGGCACCGTTGGGGCCGATGATCACCCAGCGCTCGTCGAGTTCGACCTGCCAGTTCACCGGCCCGACCAGGGAGCGTCCGTCACGGACCAGGCTCACATCCTGGAAGTCGATCAACAGGTCCATATCGACTTGCTCGTCGGGCACCCGTTCATCGTGCCGCATCGGTTCGGTCCTTACTCCTGCGGGATCTCAACCCGGCGCACCATGCCGTCGACGGCGTCGGCGGCCTCGATCTCGGCCCGCGTGACGCCGAGGATGAACAGCACGGTATCGAGGTAGGGCTGGCTCAGGGAGGTGTCGGCCACCTTGCGCAACGCGGGCTTGGCGTTGAACGCCACGCCCAGTCCGGCGGCGCCGAGCATGTCGATGTCGTTGGCGCCGTCGCCGACGGCAACGGTCTGCTCCATCGGCACACCGGCCTGCTCGGCGAAGTCCCGCAGAGCCTTGGCCTTCCCCGCGCGGTCGACGATCGGGCCCACCACCCGGCCGGTGAGAACGCCGTCGATGATCTCCAGTTCGTTCGCGGCGACGAAGTCCAGCATCAGTTCATGCGCCAGCGGGTCGATCACCTGACGAAAGCCGCCGGAAACCACGCCGCACTGGAATCCCAAGCGGCGCAGGGTCCGGATGGTGGTTCGCGCCCCGGGCGTGAGCTCCAACTGATCGGCGACCTCGTCGACCACCGACGCCGGAAGTCCCTTCAGGGTGGCCACCCGCTGGTGCAGCGACTCGGTGAAGTCGAGTTCTCCGCGCATGGCCGCTTCGGTGATCGCGGCCACCGACTCGCCGGCCCCGGCCCGGTCGGCCAGCATTTCGATGACTTCGCCCTGGATCAGGGTGGAGTCGACATCGAAGACGATCAGCCGCTTGGCCCGCCGCTCCAGGCTGTACCGCTCGACGGCGATGTCGACGTCCTCTTGTGCGGCCAGCGCCGCGAGCGTGGCCTGCAGCCTGTCGCCGACACCGGCGGGCGCCGACACCCGCAACTCCAGACCGGTCACCGGGTAGTCGGAGAGACCGCGGATGAAGTCGATGTTGACCTCCAGCGCCGCGACGGCGCGGGCGACCGCTCCGAACGCCGCCGCAGTGATGGGGCGGCCAAGGACGACGATGACGTGCGTCGACGGATCAGCGATGACAGGGACGTCGTCGCTGCGTTCGATACTGACGTCCAAGCCGAGCCGTTCGACGGTGTCGGTGACGGCCCCGCAAAGCGAATCACCGGCCACCACCTGCGGTTCACCGGACACCAGCACCCCGAGAGTGAGGCGGTCGCGGATGACCACCTGTTCGACGTTGAGCAGATCGACGTCATAGGCCGCGAGGACCTCGAACAGAGCGGATGTGACGCCGGGCCGGTCGACCCCGGTGACGGTGACGAGCACCGACACCTTTGGTGTGGTCATGCCGAAGTAGGGGCTGCTGCCCTTCTAGGCGTCGATCCGGGTTTCGACCTTGTGGGTGGACTTGCCGACGTGGGACTCGCGACGCATCCGCTCCACCATGTGCGGGTAGTGCAGCTCGAAAGCCGGACGCTCCGACCGAATCTGGGGCAGCTCGGTGAAGTTGTGCCGCGGCGGCGGGCAGGAGGTGGCCCACTCCAACGAGTTGCCGTGGCCCCACGGGTCGTCCACCGTGACGACCTCGCCGTAGCGCCAGCTCTTCACGATGTTCCAGAAGAACGGGATCATCGACACACCCAGGGTGGCGGCACCGATGGACGAGACGATGTTCAGCGTGGTGAAGCCGTCGGTGGGCAGGTAGTCGGCGTAGCGACGGGGCATGCCCGAGTCGCCGAGCCAGTGCTGAACCAGGAAGGTCACGTTGAAGCCGATCATGGTCAGCCAGAAGTGCAGCTTGGCCAGGCGCTCGTCGAGCAACCGTCCGGTCATCTTCGGGAACCAGAAGTAGACGCCGGCGTAGGTGGCGAACACAATGACGCCGAACAGCACGTAGTGGAAGTGGGCCACGACGAAGTAGCTGTCGGACACGTGGAAGTCCAGCGGGGGGCTGGCCAGCAGGACGCCGGTCAGGCCACCACAGAGGAAGGTCACCAGGAAGCCGAAGGAGAACAGCATTGGCGACTCGAACGTCAACTGCCCCTTCCACATCGTGCCGATCCAGTTGAAGAACTTGATACCGGTGGGCACCGCGATGGTGAACGTCATGAAGCTGAAGAACGGCAACAGAACAGCACCCGTGACGTACATGTGGTGCGCCCACACCGCCATCGACAGCGCGGCGATCGCGATGGTGGCGTACACCAGCGTGGTGTAGCCGAAGATCGGCTTGCGGGAGAACACCGGGAAGATTTCGGACACGATGCCGAAGAAGGGCAGGGCGATCACGTAAACCTCGGGATGACCGAAGTACCAGAACAGGTGCTGGAACAGCGTGACACCGCCGTTGGCCGGGTCATAGATGTGGGAGCCCAGTCGCCGGTCGGCGGCCAAGGCGAATGCGGCAGCGGTGAGCAGCGGGAAGATGAGCAGGACCAGGATGCTGGTGACGAAGATGTTCCAGGTGAAGACCGGCATCCGGAACATCGTCATGCCGGGGCAGCGCATGCACACCACTGTGGTGATCATGTTGACCCCACCGAGGATGGTGCCCAGGCCGCCGACAGCAACGCCGAGGATCCACAGGTCGGCGCCCGCGCCTGGTGAGTGCACCGAGTCGGACAGCGGCACGTAGACGGTCCAGCCGAAGTCCGCGGCACCGCCGGGGGTGATGAAGCCGCCGAGCGCGATCAGCGCGCCGAAGACGAACAGCCAGAACGACAGTGCGTTGAGACGAGGGAAGGCGACGTCGGGAGCACCGATCTGCAACGGGAGGACAAGGTTCGCGAAACCGAACACGATCGGAGTGGCATAGAAGAGCAGCATCGCCGTGCCGTGCATCGTGAACAGCTGGTTGTACTGCTCGTTCGACAGGAACTGCAGCCCGGGGAGAGTCAACTCGGCCCGGATGAACAGAGCCATCAGTCCGGCGACCGCGAAGAAGATGAAGCACGCGACCACGTACATGATGCCGATCAGCTTGTGATCGGTCGTCGTGATCATCTTGTAGATGAGGTTGCCCTTGGGACCCGTACGCAACGGGTACGGGCGACTGGCCTCTAGTTGTCCGCGGGGGGGCACTACGGCTGTCACAAGTCCTCCAACCATTCAAGTGGGGCATCCGAAGGGACGTCGGACATCGGCATCCCAAGAAACCTAAGGCGCATCCTATCCCCAAAGCAGCGTCTGCGTGCCCCCGGTCCTACATTCTGTCGTAATTCCCTGCCGCTCACCGGTTCGTACCCATCGGAGGCCAGGTCAGACAGGGTTTAGCGGCCACAGGTGTTACCGTCGCGTCGTGCCGTTTCGTGCCGTGTATTCCGGATTTGCCGCGGCTGCGGCAGTAGCCCTGGCGGTGAGTGCCTGTTCGGGCCCAGACCAGGAATCTGCCGGCCCACCGGCGCCCGGGCCGGGCAGTTCGCTGGCAACCAGCACCACCAAGATCGCCTCGGCCGGGGTGCTGGGCAATCAGCGCCGGCCCGACGAGTCGTGCGCCCCCGAACCGGCCCGTTTCGACGGCCCGCCGCCGGGTCCGTTGCGCCACGCCCTCGGCGAGACGGCGGTCATGCCCGACCCCAAGCGGATCGTCGTTCTGGCCGGCGACGAACTCGACTCGCTGTGCGCACTGGGCCTGCAGACCCGCATCGTCGCCGCCGCCATGCCCGACGGCTCGGACAGCCAGCCGTCCTACCTCGGGACCGTCGTGCACGACGTTGCACCGGCGGGTCCGCGCAGTGCGCCCGACCTGGCGGCCATCGCAGCCGCCAAACCCGACTTGATCCTGGGCTCGCAGGCCCTGACCCCGGAGGCCTACCCCGCCCTCGCCGCGATAGCCCCGACGGTGTTCACCGCCGCGCCGGGCGCACGCTGGCAGGACAACCTGCGACTGGTGGGGGCCGCCACCGGACGGCCCCGCGCCGCCGACGAGTTGATCGCCGGCTTCACCGAGCGGGCCCGCAAGGCCGGCGAGGCCAATGACGCCGCCCACTTCCAGGCGTCGATCGTGCAGTTCACCGACTCGACGGTGCGGATCTGGGGGGCCGAGAACTTCCCCGGTAGCGTGCTGGCCGCCGTCGGCGTGGATCGCCCTGCTGCTCAACGGTTTACCGACAAGCCCTATGTGGAGGTCGGAATCACCGACGCAGACCTGAGCAACTCCCCCGACCTCTCCGCCGCCGACGGTGACATCGTCTACCTGTCGTTCGCCTCGCCGGCGGCCAGGGACCGGGCACCGAAGATCCTGGAAAGTGAAGCCTGGCGGGCACTCTCGGCGAATCGGGACAACCGGGTGTTCGTCGTCAACAACGAGATCTGGCAGACCGGTCAGGGACTGATCGCCGCCCGCGGGATCGTGGACGATCTGCGCTGGCTCAACGCGCCCATCAACTAGCCACCGGACCGGTCAGCGGATGTAGTTCTCGCCACTGGCCCGGACGGTGATGTCGCTGATGCTGATTCCCCATGGTTGGTCGATGACTCCCACCACCGCATCGGCCAGGTCGTCGGGGGTGATCAGCCAGTACCGCACCGAGTCGACGTCGGTCTGCTCAGGCCGGAGTGCGCCGTTGAAGTAGTTGCCGAGGTTCTCGGCGAACCGGGCACCCTTCTGGCCGGCCAGGCCCATGATCGCGGTCTGGTTGACGATCCCACTTGCCAGGTTGGTGCCGAACACCCCGGTGGGCTTGACCGTGGTCACCTTGATCGCGCCCTGCGCTTCGACCCGCAGGGCGTCCGAGAGTGCCACGACGGCGGCTTTCGTCGCGCTGTAGACGCCGGCGCCCTCGATGCCGCCGTTGCCGTAGATCGAGGAGATGTTGACCACCTGGCCGCGCCCCTGGCCGATCATCTGGTCGTAGACCGCCGCGATGCCGTTCACCACTCCCTTGATGTTGATGTCGATGGCCTGATGCCAACGCCGCCAAGCTTTTTCATGATCGGCGAAGTACGCCAGCGGCATCACCCCGGCGTTGTTCACCAGGACGTCGACGGCGCCGAAGGTCTCGACCGCGTGCTGCGCGGCGGCCTGCATCGCCGCCATGTCGGTGACGTCGGCAACCTGTGCTGAGGCCTGCCCACCGGAGGCACGAATGCCGTCGACCAACCTCGCCAGTCCGTCGGCGTCGACGTCGACAGCGACCACCTTGGCTCCGCCCGCGGCGCACTTCTGCGCGATGAGCAGACCGAAGCCGCTTGCCGCCCCGGTGATGAGGACGACCTTGCCGACCAGATGCCCCGCCATCTAGAGCATGCGCTCGGAACTGGGCACCTTCGGCATGGCACTGGTGATCGCCGCCATGGTGCCGGGGAACAGGGAGAACTCCGGGTACAGAATGGGCTTGCCGCTGTTGAGCACGGCCACCGAGGTGGCCCGCGCCGGATCGGCCCAGGCCAGGATGTTGGTGAAGCCGAGGTGTCCGAATGCGTGCTGGGTGTCCAGGCCGTAGAGGCTGACGACGCGGGCGCCGAGCATCAGGCCGTAGGAGAAGCGGGTCGGGTAGCCCATCGACAGGTCGAGCTCCATGTGGGACCGCTCCTCCAAGGCCCGCCGGATCGTCTTGGTCTCCATGATCCGGACTCCGTCGAGTTCACCGCCACACCGCATGACCTCGAAGAACCGGCTCAGTTCATTGGCGGTGGTCACCGTGTTGGCCGCCGGCACGACACCGGTGAGGAAGCGCGGGTCGTTCGTGAGGTCGACCAGCGTGTCGATGTCGACACCGAGCATGCGAGTCAGCAGCGTCGACAATGGCGGGGCCGTCGGTGGGCCGGTGATGTAGTTCGTCGCGACCTTGTCGACGTCCTCGGGTTTGACGCCGTAGTTCATCCAGCGGAAGTCCAACGGGTCGAGGAACTCCTCGGCGAGGACGTCGCGAATCTCCTTACCGGTGACGGCGTGGACGATCTCGCCCAGGATGAAGCCGCCCGAGACCGCGTGATAGGCGAGGTACTTGCCGGGGCGGGCGAAGGGTTCGGCGTTGACCAACAGATCGGTCATGAATTCGTGATCGCCGAGGTAGTCGAGGTTCAGAGCGTTCCTGGGCAGGTTCGGGACGGCGGCGCGGTGCGCGAGGACGTGGCCGACGGTGATCTTGCGTTTGCCGTTCTTCTCGTAGCCGGGGATGTATTCGGCGACCGGATCGTGGACGTCGAGCAGACCGCGCTCAGCCAGTTTGTGCACGAGGAAGGCGGTGATCGCCTTCGACGTGGAGTAGACGCAGAAGGGGGTGTCGACGGTGGCCGGCACCTTCTCGACATCCCGGCCGTCGCGCGGGCCGTTGCCGCGCGCGTGGCCGATCGAGCGGTTCAGGATGACCTTGCCGTGGCGGCGGACGCACACCTGCAGGGCCGGGTGGACGCCGCTGCGGTACCAGCCCTGAACGGTCTTCCACATCGACTCGACGGCAGCAGCAGTGGTGTCGGCCTCGTCGGCGGGCACTTCCTCGCCGAAGTCGGTCACGCTGTCGAGATCGCCGGGCACGCGAATGCGGCGCAACGGATCCGGCAGGCCCAGCGGCATTCTGGGCACCGAAACCGACGGAAGCGACCACTCGACCATTGCCGAATCGTAGACGCGCCACCGCTCCAGCGGGGTCGCCGTCATCAATTGGGCGAGGCGCACCCAGCCCAGATTTTTCGCGCCGGTGGGGTTCGGGGGTGCTGAATCGTGGAAGTCGTTGAGCGATAAAGACTGTGGGCTTGGGGCGTGTTTTGGCTGTCCCGTGTCGCCGGGGTGGGCGGGCTTTCCTGTGGCCGCTTGGTCTTTCGGAACAGTCGGGATGGGTGTGCGGTTGTCAGGGGAAGGCCGCGAGGAGGCGGTGCCAGGCGGTCGCGATGGCGGTGGCCCAGCGCCAGGTGTTGTCGAGGCGCAGCCGTAGTTGACGGGCTCCGTGGGTGATGCGGGTTGCGACGTGAAGGACCCGGTAGCGGGGGGCGTTGATCTCGCAGCGGGCCAGCTCAGCGCCGGCAGCAAGGTCGATGTCCGTGGCGTTGGACGCCGCGATGACCTCGGAGCGATCCGGGCAGACCACCCTGACCTCCGCAGAACCAGTCCCCTGCCCGTGCCAGTAGGTAAGTGCGGCCAACTTGATCAGGGCAACCGGGAGTTGCTCGGTCACGACTCATAGCAGCGACATCGCCAGGATCTCCACGTTCGGGTTGTTGGGCAGAGTTAGCGAATACAACGTCTTGCCGGCCGGGAGTTGATGGTAGTAGCCGTAGACGTTGGCATTTTGGCCGGTCTGGTTGCCTGCCTGGTTGATCTGGGTGCCAGCGTTGACCAGTACCTCGCCGTCAGCCGTGACCAGATCTGTCGGAGCCGCCGACCAAGTGCTGAAGGTCTGGTACCACCAGTCCTGGGTGCCGTCGGTGAAGGTCAGTTTGAGCAACTGATCCTTCTGGGTGCCGTTGCCGGCGCCGAGCATGAGCAGATTGTTGTACGGATTCTGGTCGGTGGCGATGATCGACACCGTCCCGTTGTTGTTGGCCACGTAGACCCGTTTGCCGTCAGGGCTGACCGCCAGACCAATCGGCTGTTCACCCACTTGCAGCGTTGCGGCTTTGGTCAGCACGGTTGTCGGACTGCCTTGCACGGTAATGGGTTTGACGTCGAACACCGACACCGAGTTGGCGCCGCTCTCAGCCACGTAGAGCTTTGTGCCGTCCGGGCTGACCGCCAACGCCGTCGGGGTGTTGAAGCCGTCGATCGTGCTAAGCCTCGGGTCGTTGAAGTCGGGGTGTTTCTCCCACGGATCAGTGTAGGCCGATACCTTCCCTGAGGGTGAGGACACATACAGCCGTGAGCCGTCGGGGCTGAGCGCCAAGCCACTGGGCTCATAGGCATACAACGTGTCCGGCCGTACGGTGTTGCTCCCGGTGTCGACCACATACACCTGGTTTGTGAACACGTCGGCGGTGTACAGCCAGCCGATGGGGTCGAGCACCGAATTGAACATCTGGCCGCCGCCGGTGGTTGCTTCGACCGAGTTGGTGGCGGTGTCAATGGCCGACACCCCGCCGCTAGTCGCGTTCGTGACATAGACGCGGTCAGCATCTGCCGTCACGTTCCAAGGCCCGTCGAACGCGACGATCGTGTCGTCCGGCGCTCCAGTCGAGGCGTTGAGCACCGTCACCGCGTTGTCCAGGGGGCTGGCGACGTACAGCTTGCTGCCGTCGCCGCTGACCGCCACCGACTGTGACTCGTACACCTGCCCAACCGAGAAGGTATCGGTCACCGCGTTGGTGGCGGTGTCGATCACCGAAACCGACGCACCTCCACTGGTCAGGACATAGAGACGGGATCCGTCCGGTGAGAGCGTGAGGGTCTGGCCCCCGATCTGCGGGGCGTAGACCAGGCCGGGTCCACCCGGCAGCGCGATCGTACCCACGACCTTGAAATTCTGCGCTGCGCGCTCTTTTTGGCCCTGAACGTAGATCGTCTGGCCATCGCCGTACCCGGGCGAAAGCTGCCCACTTCCGCGCACCACGTTCGGGGGGCCGTCGGTGCCACCGACCTGGTCCCTGTTGGTGGGGATCGGCCCCACCTGGAAGGCCGACCCTGCCCAGGTCATGTGGATCGTGCAGTCGGTGGAACTGGAGCTGCAGCCTTCGGGGATCGCTTTGTTCTTCTTGAGCCATTCGAGATTCAGATTGCTGGAATCGTAGTAGTTGCCACTGCCGTCAAAGCCCTGGCTGTTGCCCACCTGCCACGGCGCGGTGGTGATCGCGAAGGAGTTGTAGCATGACTCGCCGCTGTCACATGCGGTGTTCAGATCCACCATCGTCGGCTTGGTCACCGCTATCGACAGCACACCGACGTTCTGGTCGTCAGGCAACGTGATGGCCACCGGTGTCGATCCCTTCGGAACCCAGTAGGAGTGGCCGTAGACGTAGGTCTTCGTGGTATCGGTACCCCCTGACGCCGTATCGCGATAGGCCTGCGAGGACACGACCCACTCGCCGGGATAGGACATCATGCCGACTGTCGGATCCGAGGCGGTCAGGTAGTCGAAGTTGGCTGGGCCGATGGCTCCGCCGGTGGACTTGATGGTGAACGTCATCGGAATGGCCCAGTCGCTGAACGATTGATCTATCGCCTCCGATCTGCCATCCGAATAGATCAATGTCAGGGTGTTACCGGGCTGTTTGCCGTTGGCCCCGGCGGCGGCCAGATTGATCACGCAACCGCCGTCCCGGCAGGCATTGACGTATTGCTCGGCGAGGGCGAACAGCTGCTTGTTGTCGGTGGTCTTGATGTAAGAGCCGTAGACCGTCTGGCCGTCCCCGCGCAGGACGTTGGGCCGGTTCGGTGCGCCGATGTCGAATCCGACGGTGTCCCACGGGGTGGTGGTGGCCAGGGTCGACAGCGGCACCTTGGTGTTACCCGCCATCGGCACCGGCAGCACCGCCTGCGGATCGCCGCTGACCGTGTAGACCCCGGGACCGCCCTCGGTTCCGCTGACGAAACCGGTGATGACGGTCTTGTTCGCGACGACGGGGACCCCGGGCTGCGTGGTGGCCATCACCGTCGAGGGCGCCACCCACTGCGGCGGGCCGCTGATCGTGTAGGTGCCCACCGCACCGCTACCGGTGACGGACCCGCTGATCGTCGTGCCCGCCGCCACCCCCGGACCGGTGACGGCCTGATTGACGCCCAGAGCCACCCCGATCGGCGGGTTCACACGGGTGACCGTCAGCAGCGTTCCCGGCTGGGAGGCGGTCATCGGCGTGCCCAGCCCGACAGACTGCGAGGTGCCGCTGATGCTGTAGGTGCCTAGCCCGCCATCCACGCCGCTGAGGAAACCGGTGATCAACGTCCCGGATGCGACACTGACGTTGTTGACGTCGGTGCCCGTGAGGTACTGGCCGACGGCGACCTTGGTGGGGCCGACGACCTTGGTCACGGTCAAGGTGTTGCCGGCGTTGCCAGCGGTGCCGTTGTCGATACTGCCCTCGAAAATGGCGACCTGACCGTTGTTGATTCCGCCGGTGAAGTTGGCGTTGTTCTGCGAGTAGCCCGTCACCCCGCCGATGGTCTGGCCCACCGTGATCGTCCCGTCGGTGACGCTGGTGACTGTCAGGGTGTTACCCGGCCTGGCCGCGCTCAGCGGGGTTCGCGGGCCGCTCCACTGCGCGGGCCCGCTGAGCCCGTACCTGTACTGGGTGGCCGTGAGGGCGACCGAGCTGACCGACTGGTCAGGGCCGCTCACCGTGTAGGTCCCCGCACTGCCCGTTTTGGTGCCTGGAGCGCTCAGTTGCGCGGTGATGACGGTTCCCGCCGCCACACCGGGACCGCTGATCACCTGGCCGACCGCCAACGGGGTCCCGCTGATCCTGGTGGCCGTCAAGGTGGTGCCCGGGTTTCCTGCGGTGCCATCGTCGATGCGTCCGGTGAAGGTCACCGCGGTGGTCAGGTTCTGGGTGACCGTGGTGCCTGCGGCCACGCTGTCCCCCAACACGACCGGGCAGTTCGCCGTACAGGTGGGCGCCGTGGCGCCTGCCTGAACCGCGGGTTCTACACCGAAGATCCGGCGCAGCAA
Source organism: uncultured Actinomycetes bacterium (assembly GCA_903862565.1). GTDB lineage: Bacteria > Actinomycetota > Actinomycetes > Mycobacteriales > Mycobacteriaceae > Mycobacterium. The sequence continues at coordinate 26,845 of CAIOYU010000115.1, forward strand.
CTGCTTCAGCCGCGGGAGCCGCTCGGCCGGCTGCACCGATGCGCCCCCCAGCGCCCCCTCGAACTGGCCTCCGCCGGTGATCGGGCCGTCGACGGTCAAAATCGTCCCGGGCTGCGTGGCCTCCAGGACCGCTCCGGTCACCACCTCCTGCGGGATGCTCACCGAGTAGACGCCGGCACCGCCCAGGTAACGGGCCGGGGTGCCGGCCGTCACCGGCTTGCCGACAGTCGAGGCCCGCGAATTGTCGAAGTAGCTCAGTTGCTGAGTGATCGCTGTCCCGGCGGCCACAATGTCCCCGCTCAGGAACTGACCTGCCGCCAGCGGGGTGCTGCCGTCGGCAACCTGGTAAACCGTCATGGTGGTGCCGGGGCTGCCGGGCGACCCACTGTTGATGCCGGCGATGAAGGCCGCTTTTGTGCCGTTGGTGATGCTGCCGGAGAAGGCCGCCGGAGCCACACCGCTGTTGATGGTTCCCTCGAAACTCGACGAGATCGGCGTCGCCTGGGCGGTGTCCCTGGTTCCCACCGCACTGGATCCGGTCAGCAGGTTCCACGAGTACGAGTAGCCACGGCCATCGAACCCGCCCGTCGGGGAGGTCTTGGTTCCGTCGGTGACGATTCCGACCCCGGCCCACGGTGCCACCGACGGCGTTCCGACCAGTGCGATCCCCAGAATACCCACATTGGCCTTCTTGGAATCCTGCCCGCCATCGAGATCGCTGGGCAGCACCAGCGACTGCACCGTCTTACCGTCGGGAATCGCATAGGAGTAGCCGTAGACGTTGGCGGTCCGGTTTACCGAGTTGCCCAACTGATTGACCTGGGTGCCGCCGTTGACCACGGCCTGCCCCGCCACCGACCCATTTGTCGGGGTGGAAGCCCAGTCACTGAAGGTCTGGGTCCAGGTATCGGTGGTGCCGTCGGTGAAGTTCACCGTGATCTTCTGGTCAGCAACCGCCGGCTCGCCGCCCGCGGTCTGCTCGCCGTTGGCGCTGGCCCCGATCATCTGCAGATGGGTGTAGGTGCCGGCCGGCATGTAGATCGTCTGGCCGTCGAACTGGGCCACATTCTGCGGGCCCTTCTTACCGCCGACCTCACTGTTGCTGGTCGGGATCTGGCCCACCTGGAATGTCGCCCCGGCCCAGGACATGAGAATTTCACTTGGCGGCGGGTTTCCACGCGGGATGGCGATCCCGATCGGGGCCTTCCTGTCGCTGAGGGAGTAGGCGTCATAGTAGTTGCCGCGGCCATCGAAGCCCTGATGGTTGGCCACCTGCCACGGCGGGGTGGTGATTCCGAAGTTGTTCAACGGGCTGTTGGACACGTTCTGGCCCAGCGACACCACGATCGCCGTCGACATCGCCAGACCGACCAGAACGACGTCGGGGTTGTCCGGCAACGTCACGCTCTCCAGCGTCTTGCCCTGTGCCACCGAATGGGAATAGCCATAGACATAGTTCTTGGTGGCGTCACGGCCGCCTGTCGTGGTGTTGCGGTAGGCCTGGCCCGAGACGATCGCCTCGTTGGGGTGATAGCCCGGTTCCGTCCAGTCACTGAACGTCTGCGTCCACACCTCACTGGTGCCGTCGGTGTAGTTCAGCGTGATCTTCTGGTCGGCCTGGTCGCCGTTGACCGCCGCACCGGCCAGGTTCAGCACGTTGACCGCCTGGTTGAGCCCCTTCTCTTCCGTTTTCAGCTGAGCAGCGATCTGCGCCGTCGACAGCCCTAAGGTCTGCCCTTGCCCCCGGGCGATGTTCGGCTGGTTGGGCTGCTGGCCGCCCGCCCCGCCGGTGGCCAGACTGGCCACCGAACCCAACCCGAAGTTCACCCCGTTCCAGCCCAGAGTGATGGAGTCCTTCTTCGGGATCGCGGTCCAGGAGTAGGCGTTGCCGTGGCCGTCCAGGCCCCCGTTCGTAAACGGGGTGCCGTCGGTGACCATCCCGACCCCCAGACCCCGGGTCTCCAGCGGCGTCTTGCCGTCGGCACCCAGCCACAACTGACCACTGGCGACCTGCCCGTTCACGGCGCCGTAGGGGCCGAAGACCTGACCGTTGGCGGTGCTGCTGGTGCCGAAGAAATTGGTGGAATTGACCGTGTAGTACGTCGTCCCCGCGTTGGCCACCAGCCCGGTCAACATCGCTGAGGTACCCGCCGTCGTCACACTCGTGGACGCGTCACCGGAATACGCCGTCGCGGTGTAGGACACCACCGGCGAACCCTTCGGCGTGGGCGGCGCCTTCCATGACAACGTCGTCGAATCCCCGTCGACACCCCCAATCAGGGGGGTCGCCGCCAGGCCGCGATCAGCCGGCGGCGCCGGTGTGCTCGGCAGGAACAACGCCCCCCCGAACTGGCTGTTCTGGGCGAAAATCCCCGGCGGCGCCCCGGTCGGCTCCTCTGTCTTCGGGTTGACCGTGATCGGCGAGGCAAACGGATACACCTGCCCGAACGTCTGGATACGGGGGATCGCCCCCAGTTCGATCGGAGTCCCGGGAGCACTCAGCAAACCGTTGGTCGGAGTCCACACCTGCGAGACGAAGGCCGGCGATCCCTTCGTTTTCCAGTCATAGGCCGCTCTCTTCGGCGCGAATCCCGAATTGTTCGCGCACCCCTGGCCGCCCTTGATGTCCTCGCACACCATGATGTTCAGATGATCGACAAAATTCATCAACATGATGCTGAACCATGAAAAGAGCTTGGCGTTGGCGCGATCTCCGATGATATTCACCAGTTTGAAGTCACCGAGGAACGCCGCGCGTTCAGCGCCGCCGGACCCCCGACCACCCATATAGATGGAGCCGTCGGGCCCCATCGCCAAGCTTTGCGGCCGGCCGGCGTCCTGCATGAACGACTCATTGGGGCCAAGCCAGCCGTGGTTGCCGGCGTAGATCCCGCCCCCGGGAATCGTAAGGGTATCGACGATCTTGAGGAACTTCAGGCCGTTCGTCCGGTCTCTGCCGTTGTCGGCCTCGTAGGCGCTGGGATCGTAGGCCACTTCGACGATCTTGCCGTCACCCCGCTTCCACAACTTCGACTCAAACCCGCCAATAACTTGGCCACCAGCCCCGGCAATCTTGCAGCCATTTCCGCCACCACCGTCGGCAGCAACCCGACAACCCAAGTAGAAGCCTGCGTACCCGACTTCGCTGAGAAACGATGTCGCGCCCACCGCGGCCAGCACGGCGTCACGGCCGGGAACCGCGATCATCCCCATCGCACCCCGGCCCACATCCTGGCGGTTGCCGCATCCCGTGTCCGGGCACGCCGAGTCGATACGAATGATGGTGGACTTCAGCTTGAAGTCCTCGGAATTATTCAGCCTGAGCGTTCCGCCGGTATTGACGTACTTTCCCCAACCCAGGCTCTTGAAATCACTCCAGCTCTCAGGTGTTCCACCCGACCCTGCCGCAAAGAGGCGAATAACCGGTCCGATGATTGACGCTGGGTCGGCGTCGCGGCCGTTCGCGGTGGAGTCGTTGACCCACAGGGCGTAGGTGTCGGCGGCCATCGCGATGCCGGCGGCCCCGGACGGCGTGGTCGACCCGACCCCGACCTTCTGGGCCGGCCCGGACAATTTATATGTGCCGGCCCCGCCGTAATCACCCGAGATGAACTCAGTGATCGTCGTCCCCGGGCCAACGCCGTCCCCGGCGATGAACTGGCCGACTCTCAGTCGCGGAGCACTGCCCGCGGCCACCTGATTGGCGCCGTCGACCACCAGGGAGTCCATCTGGGAGACCGTCAGGGTGTTGCCGTCGATGCTGCCGGTGAACCTCATGGGCTCGTAGCTGTTCGGGGTGATGGCGAAACCGGCGGGGGGGTGCATGAAGTTGTACTTGATGGGCTGCGTCGCCCAGGACCCGCCGGTCGTCGGTGCGATCTGCTCGATCGAACCGTTCCGAAAGGTCCGCTTGGTTTGGCGGCTGCCCGCTTGGTTCCCCAGATCGTTGATCCCGACCCACACCGTGCCGTCCGGGGCTGCAGCGAAGCTGCCCCAGGTGGGCGAGCCTTTCAAATCAATGGTCTGAGCAGACACCTGGCTCATCTGTGTCGAGCCGATCAGCGTGGGCGCCCCGGCGATCAGGTAGGTGCCCGGCCCTCCCCGGGTCTTGGCGGTGACCGCCTTACCGTCGGAGCCGGTGAGCTGTTTGAGGATCGCCGTTCCCGCTGCCAGGCCCGGCACCGAAACCGTCTGACCGACGACGATCGGGTTGCTGCCCGCACCCATTTCAGTGACCGTCAAGATAGGCCCCGGGTACTGCCCCGCCGACCCGTCACCGATGCTGCCGGTGAAATTGATCTGGCCACCGCCGATGCGCTGGACGTACCCCACCTGCTTGCTCGCGTTCGGCGCGAACCTGGCCCACCCGCTGCGGTTGTTGCGATCAATTCCGCCCGCCAATCCGCGGCTTGCGACGAAGATCTGCCCGTCTGCGGACTCCACCAGCGCGTGCGGGATCGCGATTTTCCGACCATTCGGATCGGACAAGTCGTTGCCGGCCTTGCCATTCGGGTTGATCGTGGTGACGAAGCTCGCCACCATCTGCCACGAGCCGTCGACGAACCTGTACTGGCGTACCTGATCTTCCGGCAACGGCTCGGCAAGGGCCTGAAGGAACAGTAACTTCGACTCGGGCGGAAGTTCGGCGATTTCCTGCTCAAGCTGCTTGACCTCGTGGAAATTCCCGGTCAGGATCGCGACAAAATTAACGGCAACTTTCGTGAAGCCCCCCCACCCACCGTTGAGCTTCGTCGGCGTCGCGACCAGTTGAACCGGGTAACAACCGGAGGCGCTACAGCCCGCGGTGGCGACGTCGACGTCCCCAACACTCGAGTCCGTTTTGTCCTGTCCGGGCTGAGTCAACCTGAATTGTCTTGTTAGAGGTCTGTTTTGACTCCAGGAGTTGATACTTTTCCCTACCCGAATACTGTTGTACTCAATTTTTCCGGTAATCGGGTTCCAAACTGTTACGGGGGGTTTTCCCCATGTTCCCCCGGGCGCTAGCGTGATTGCCTGCCGCGAGAGATTCTTGATCTGGGTGCCGTCGATGAACTTGCAGTCCTTGCGCGCGTCTGGCTGGCAGCCCTCCACGGTCAGGACGTTCCCAGGGCCGGTGCCGTCTTCATTGCCGATGTATCCGTTGAAGGTTGCCGCCAGACCTTGGTTGTAGGGGTTCATCCAGCTCAGAACCCGGTGGATGGTCTTTGCCAACGGAGAGCGCTGGTAGGCGACCCACACTGAACCGTCCGAAGCCGAAAGCATGGCGGTGGGGTCCATGAACAGAGACTCGAAGGGTGAGATCGGCTCAACCCCAGCCCAATACGCAGCGTTCGTGGTGCCGTGGTAAGACGCGGTAACGCTCATCGACTCTTTGCCAACCGTCTGCGGCTGACTGACCGAGTACGTTCCCTCCGCGCCCGGTACGTTCTTCGCCCCTCCTAGCCATGTATCGCGTTTCTTAATGGTTAGCTGCTGGATCACTGTCGTGCTGACTCCTCCAACGGAGATGACATCGCCAGCCGCCAGGCTCGATCCGTTATTCCAATCCGAAACTGTCAGGGTGTTGCCATCGATTTTCCCCGTGAACTTGACCTCGGCGACGGGCAACGAGTGGGTGTACACCGGCACGACCGTGAAAAAGACCCGCGCGTAGGGGTTGGGGGTGCTGACGGTCTTTGCGGAACCGGAGTCTTTGCACCCGTCACCTTCCGTGCAGTCGCCCGCGCTCACGCCCACGGAGATATCGAAGGTGTAGGAGGTGCCGGTCGTCGAGACCGTGGATTGCCCCGGGATGAGACCGGTGGAGCCGATCGGACCAGAATTGAATGGGCCTCTTACCCCAGCGGGGTAAGTGGGCACGGTGCCCGTGCCCGACATTCCGGCGACCCAAGCGGTGCTGTCCCCGCTGCTATCCCCCTGCACGGGTTGCGAGGATCCGTTCGGCGGTGACCCGAACTGCAGATTATTCGCATACGGATTGATCTGGTCCTGCGACATCGTCACGTTGTAGGACGCGACCCGGATCGCTGGGTCGACTCCCCAGCCGGTCAGGACCGAAGAGGGCAGCGATGGCAACTCCGGGGCATCCCAGCTCACCGTGAACACCCCGTTGGCCCCGGCCTTCACCGTCAAGTTCCGAACCATCGAGGCGATATCGAGGGTCAACGCGGCCGGATCAACCGCCGACAGTTGTGACGTCGCGGTCGACGCGGCCATCCCGGCGCCGGACGCCCCGGCCCACTGCCGACGGGCCAGCAGCAGCGCCCCGGACAGCAGGTCCTGGAACTGCCCACCCGGCAACCCCGACGCCCAGTTCGCCGCGCCGCCGAGCAACCCGCTGATCAGCTGGTTGAGCTCTCGCCCCACCGGACTGGCCTGCAGGTGCGTCGCCGTGGACTTCGCCGCGAACGTCGGGGCGGTGACGGCGTTTTCCAACTCACACCACCGGCAACCGAGCGCCCTCGCAACCGGAAGCGCAGGGGCCGCCGCGGTCAGCGCCCCGGCCCCCACCGTTGCCGCTGCTGCCGGACCGGCAGCAGACACCGAGGGGGTGCCACCGACGGAATCGGCCGCGACCCCAGCCTGGGCCGCCAGCCCCGCCGGCGCCGGCAGCGCGACGACGCCCAGTGACGGCTTCTTCGCCAGAGCAGCCGCCCTGCCGCGGCCGCGACTGGCCGCGGCTGCCGGGCCTACCGCAGTCGCCGCCCGGGCACCAGCCGGACCGCCCCTCACCGGCCCGGCCGACTGCCCGTCGCCGGGGGTGGCCGCAGCGCGACCCGGCCGCGCTGCACGCCGACCCGACCCCGCAGTCGGGTTGCCGGTCTCGGTCGGTGCCGCTGACGACACCGGATCGGCCGACCCGGCGCCCAGCCCACCCTCATCGGCAGAGGCGACCGCCGCGGGCCCCGCCAGCATTACCCCTACCGCGACGACCGCCGCCGCACCACGTCCCCGTCGACCACCCCGAGGCTGGACTGAACCTGAGAAGTCAACTTCGAACATGACGGTCTCTCCTACTCGCACTCGCACTCGCACTCGCACTCGCACTCGCACTCGCACTCGCACTAAGGTGAACCTATCCTTGGTCTGAGAGTTCTGGGCATGATTTGTGGCGCGAACTCCGCCGCAACAACACCAAGATTCCGATGCCGAAACGCCATGGTCGTCGCGCAACCGCTGCGCCACGGTCGCCGCACTCACATCCGCCCTGAGCCAGGACCGGATCCGATCGCGGTGCACCTCGATCCCGCATGACAATGGGTCAACAACTCGATCAGGTCGGCGGCGTGCTACTGGCCAGCTCTTCCCGCGTCGGCACCGCCCGTTCGGGAGACACCCCCTAGTCTCGGTACCAGGGAATGTGTCCGGATCGAAAGGTGTTTACATGACTACCGTCCACGCCTATGCCGCGACGTCGCCGACCGGGCCGCTGACCAAGACCACGATCGAGCGCCGGGACGTCGGCCCGAACGACGTCCGGTTCGACATCCATTTCGCCGGTATCTGCCACTCCGACATCCACACCGTCCGGGGCGAGTGGGGCGCACCGCGATACCCGGTGGTTCCCGGGCACGAGATCGCAGGCATCGTCACCGAGATCGGCTCGGCGGTCAGCAGATACAAGGTGGGCGATCGCGTCGGGGTGGGGTGTTTCGTCGACTCCTGCAGGACCTGCGACGAGTGCAAGGCCGGGTTGGAGCAGTACTGCACCGGCACTGGCATGGTCGGGACCTACAACGCGGTCGGCAAGGACGGCGAGCCCACCCAGGGCGGGTACAGCGGCAGCATCGTCGTCGACGAGAACTACGTTCTGCGCATCCCCGAGTCACTGCCCCTCGACGGCGCAGCGCCGTTGCTGTGCGCCGGCGTCACCACCTATTCCCCGCTGCGGCACTGGAAGGTGGGGCCCGGCACCCGCCTGGGCGTCATCGGCCTGGGTGGCCTCGGTCATATGGCGGTCAAGCTGGGCGCGGCGATGGGCGCCGAGGTGACCGTGCTTTCACAGTCGCTGAAGAAGATGGAAGACGGTCTGCGGCTGGGCGCCAAGCACTACTACGCCAGCAGCGACCCTGCCGTCTTCAAGAAGCTGCGCAACTCCTTCGACGTCATCCTCAACACGGTCTCCGCCGACCTCGATCTCGGTAGCTATCTCGAAATGATCGACCGCGACGGCGTTTTCGTCGAACTCGGCGCTCCGGAGAACCCGTTGGTGGTGCCGTCGTTCTCGATCATCAGCATGCGGCGTGCGATCTCGGGCTCGATGATCGGCGGCATCCCGGAAACCCAGGAGATGCTGGACTTCTGCGCCGCGCACGGGGTTGCCCCGGAGATCGAGCTGATCGAGCCCGCCTACATCAACGAGGCGTACGAGCGTGTGATCGCCAGTGATGTGCGCTACCGGTTCGTCATCGACACCGAGTCACTGCGCGAAGCGTAGTGGCTCAGACAGCTCCCGAGTCACTGCGCGAAGCGTAGTGGCTCAGACAGCTCCCGAGTCACTGCGCGAAGCGGTAATTCCCCGCGCCGCACACTCGACGCGGATCAGTCCTCCGTGAGCTTCTCGTCGGCGGCTTGAAGCTCGGGATCAAGCGTCCAGCCGGCCGCCGCGAGGACGTCGGCGACCCGCTTGATGTTCTCCGGTCCGCCGTCGTGGTGGGCGACACCCTCGATGAAACTCTCGATCTCGTCGTGTCCGATGACGCCGTCGGCAAGGACCGTGGATTCGTGCGCGGTGATTTCCCGCACCACCTCTTTGAGCTGCTCCTCGGTCAGCGGGGTGTTGCGCAACAGCGCCAGCAGCGGAACCCGATCGGGACCCGGGACTCCACTGGGGTAACCGGAGCGGAGCCAGTCGATGGCGGAGCGCACGAGGGACTTCTCAGACATGCGACCAGTCTCGCCGGTGCCGCTGGCGTTCGCTACCACCGCCACGCGGATTCACCGCCGGTTCACCGTGAGTTCACCGGTGGCTGTAGCTGAAGTTGCCGGCAATCACCCGGCGGGCGTCGTCGGACAATTCCGGGAAGTGCCGGCCCAGTCCGACGGCCACCGCGCGGTCGAAGTCGACGTCGGGCGCCATCCAGTCCAAATCCAGCGTGCGGTTGATGGAGGCGGAAAAACCTGCTCCTGCAAGCGAATCCGCTCCACGTCGGCGTCCGGACCGAATTCCTCGCGCAGCCAGCCGAGTCTTGTCTCCGGCGAGCCGACGGGGTTGTAGCCGACGGGTTCGCCGGCGCGGCGGGGCCCGCAGTGGTAGGCGACGATCGCCCGGCTCAGGTCGGCCGGGCCCAGGTCGGGGAGATCAGAAATCCCAGTCCTCGTCCTCGGTGACCACGGCCTTGCCGATGACGTAGGACGAGCCCGACCCGGAGAAGAAGTCGTGGTTCTCGTCGGCGTTGGGCGACAGCGCCGACAGGATCGCCGGGTTGACGTCGGTCTCGTCGCGCGGGAACAGCGCCTCGTAGCCGAGATTCATCAGCGCCTTGTTGGCGTTGTAGCGCAGGAACTTCTTGACGTCCTCGGTGAGGCCGACCTGGTCGTAGAGGTCCTGGGTGTACTCGGTCTCGTTGTCGTAGAGCTCGAAGAGCAGCTCGTAGGTGTAGTCCTTGAGCTCCTGGCGACGCTCTTCGGACTCCTCTGCCAGCGCGCGCTGGAACTTGTAGCCGATGTAGTAGCCGTGCACGGCCTCGTCGCGGATGATCAGCCGGATCATGTCGGCGGTGTTGGTCAGCTTGGCCCGGCTCGACCAGTACATGGGCAGATAGAAGCCGGAGTAGAACAGGAAGCTCTCCAGCAGGGTGGAGGCCACCTTGCGCTTGAGTGGATCGTCGCCGCGGTAGTAGTCCATGACGATGTGGGCCTTGCGCTGCAGGTTGGGATTTTCCTCCGACCAGCGGAAGGCATCGTCGATGTCGTTGGTGGAACACAACGTCGAGAAGATCGAGCTGTAGCTCTTGGCGTGCACGGACTCCATGAACGCGATGTTGGTCAGCACCGCCTGCTCGTGCGGGGTGACGGCGTCGGGGATCAGGCTGACCGCGCCGACGGTGCCCTGGATGGTGTCGAGCAGCGTCAGGCCGGTGAACACCCGCATGGTGAGCTGCTTCTCGGCGCCGGTCAGGGTGTTCCAGGACGGGATGTCATTGGACACCGGGACCTTCTCGGGGAGCCAGAAGTTGCCGGTCAGCCGGTCCCAGACCTCGGCGTCCTTCTCGTCCTGGACGCGGTTCCAGTTGATCGCCGACGCCCGGTCGATCAGCTTGATTGACTCGCTCACCAACACCCCTCTTCACCATGCTCCAGCCGGAAGCCCGGCAACGATCCAGCCGGATGCCCGGCCACTTACCGAACACTACCCCTGGTGGCCGACAAGGAGCGCCAGCACAACCGGTTGTGTCAGGCGTGTCGCGACGACCCGCCGCGCACCGCCTCCCGCGGGGCGGCACTGCCGATGGGCAGATCCGGGTCCAGGTCGACGCCGAGCAGCTCAGCGGTGCCGCTGACGGTACCCAGCATGATCGTCGTCAGGTGCTCGACGAACTCCGCCGACGGCATCCGGGGTGGGCTGCCAGCACTGGGGCCGAGCCACCAGTCGGTGGCCGCCGAGGCCGACCCGAAGGCCGCCGCGGCGGCCAGTTCCAGGGCGGCGGTGTCGAGGTGCATCTCCCGTAACTGGTTGTTGAACATCTCGGCCATGGCCATGGTGATCTCGCGACCCTCGGACAGCGCCCGGGTGGTCGATTCGGCCGGTTCGGGGAAGCGTCCCTGGAGGACGAAACGCAGCACGTTGGGATGTTCTTCGACGAGTGCGACATATTCGGCGACGGCGCGGCCGACCACCTCGCGGGTGGGGTCGGCGGCGAAGTCGATATTGGGAAAGATCCTCGCCCACAACAGATCTCGTAATCGCTTACCGATCGCGTGGAAGAGGTCCGCTTTGTCGGTGAAGTGGCGGTAGATCTTGGGCTTGGCGGTACCGGCCTCCGCGGCGATCTGCTGCAGGCTCACCTCCGGCCCGAACTGGTCCAGTGTCCGGAAAGCGGCGTCGACGATGTCGGAGCGCACCTTCTTGCGGTGCTCGTTCCAGCGTTCGCGGCGTGCGTCCGGCCGGGTGGTCGCGACCTCGCCGGTAACAGTCCGCACAACGAGCACACTACTGCGCCAAAGCGGTCTGTGACCTGCCCTTCCACGGCAGAGCGCACGACGACGGCTAGCATCAGAAACCGTGACCGAGCATTTCGACCTGGTGATCGCGGGCGGCGGCCCGTCCGGCTCGGCAGCGGCGTGGCAGGCGGCGCAGACCGGAGCCAGGGTCGTAGTCCTGGACAAGGCTGTATTCCCCCGCGACAAGCCGTGCGGTGACGGCCTGACGGCGCGTGCCGTGAGTTACCTGCAGAAGATGGGCCTGGCCGACGAGGTGGCGAGATTCCACCGGATCAATCGGGTCACCGTCTTCAGCCCGTCACGGTGGGAGCTGACCTTCCCCAAGCGCCCCGGCATGCCCGACCACGGGCACACCGTCAGTCGCACCCTGCTCGACACCATGCTGCTCGAGCACGCGGAGAAGGCCGGCGCGGCCGTACGCCAAGGTGCCGAGGTCGCCGGGCCGATCGTCGAGAGAGGCCGGGTCGTCGGGGTGACGCTCAAGAACGGCGAGAAGGTCTTCGGCGACGCCGTGATCGCCGCCGACGGCGCCTACTCCCCCATCAAGCGGGCGCTGAACATCGACTCGGAGTACAAGGGTTATTCCGCGATCGCCATCCGGTCGGAGATGGATGCCGACGTCGCCGACTCCGACAGTCTCGACATCTACCTCAAGCTGGCCTTCCAGGGCAACCAATTGCCCGGCTACGCGTGGGTTTTCCCGATGGGCGGCGGCCGGCTGAACATCGGATTGGGCTACGTCAACAGCTTCCGCGACTGGCAGGCCATCAACGCCACGCACTTCCTGGGCGACTTCCTGCGCACGCTGCCCCCGGAGTGGAAGCTGCCGCCGATCGAGGAACTGAAGAAGAACAAGAGCGTGCGGGCCTGGCGGCTGCCCATGGGATTCACGGCGTGGCCGCCGTGGCGCCCGGGGGTGCTGTTCACAGGCGACTCACTCGGTGCCGGCAAGCCGGCGTCCGGGGCGGGTATCTCCAAAGCCCTGGAATCCGGACTTGCCGCCGGTGAATGTGCCATTGCCGCCCTGGAAAACGGCGGTCCCGACGACTTCACCAACTATGCGCAGCGGATGGAAGCCGCATGGGGCAGTGAGTACCGGCGCGGCCGCTACTTCCACAAACTGGCCGGCAACCCGCGGATCGCCAACGCCGGCATCAAGTTCATCGACAACGCACGCATCCGCGACACCCTGTTGAAGATGGCCTACAAGAAAGCCCAAGGGCCCCAGCACCAGTTCTGATCGCTCAAGCCCCGCTGATCCCCGGTTCAACATTGCCTCATCGGTCGTGGTTACCTCTCCCGTAAAATTCAGCGTGTGCCAGGTGAGCTGAGAGTCGATCCGCAGATCGTCAGCGGGTCCGGCCAGACTTTCGCCGACCTCGCAGCCGGGCTGCCGCCGGCGCCGGCCGGGTTCAGCGTGGCACCCGGCGCTGACCCTCTCTCTGCGGTGGCGTTCAACCGTCAACAGGCGTCGGAAACTCCTGCGCTGCAAGCTCTCCCGGACCTCAAATCCGACAGCGCCGCCACCGCGGGAAAGATCGTCCGAGCCGCCGCGATGTACGCCAATGCAGATGCGACGTTGAGCCAACGCCTCAGCGCCGTGGCAGTCGACCCTGTCGAGGGGTCATCGCAGGCCTCCGCACCCCGAGATCGGGAAAGCTGACACCACCGTGGGGATCGCATGCCCCAGTGGGCCCTACAGCGTGGAGATGACGGCGGGTCCTGCCTGGCCGTGGGCCGATGAGAATTCCTACCGCGATCGGGCCGTGGAACTCCGCGCCACGCTGGCCAGTCTGTCCGCAACGTGTGAGCAGTGGGAGCGAGAGCGGGCCGGGTTGTTCAACGACGTGTGGTCGGGCGACGCCGCCACCGCAGCGGCCGCCGAAGTCGACCGCCGCACCGCGGCGATGCACACCCTGAAATATCAGCTCAGCACCGCGGCCACCACAGCCGAGAACGCCGCCGCAGTGATCACCGCAGTGAAGACACAGGTCACCGAGAACGTCCACACCGCCCAGAGCATCATCGAGCAGATCGAGGCCATCCCGGACGCCACCGCCGGCGAGAAGTCGAATCTGATCATCCAAGTGGTCGCGGCCACCCGCGCGGCCAACGTCGCCGCGGTCGCTGCCGGTGCCGCCGAGCTCGGCGCTCCGGTTGCGGGGAAACCGCTGAACTTCGGCCCGAGGACACCGGCAGCACCTGGGAGCCTGGCCCCGCCGGAGGACCCGGCGGCCTTCCGGGACTGGTGGAATGCGTTGTCCCAGGAACAAAAAGACGCCGCGTTCGCATCTGATCCCAACATCGGCAACCACGATGGGATGCCCAGCGCCGCCCGCGACCGCTACGGCAAGCTCAACCTGGCCGATCAACTGGCCAAGGCGCAGGCCGCCGCCGATCGCGCGGACGCCCTGAGAGCGCAACACCCCGACTGGGCGGCGGATCACTCCGGTGGTGCCGACGCCGGCTACCAGAACGAATCCGGCTACGACGAATGGAAAAGCCAGTACGACGCCGCCACCCACGACGCCCGCCACCTGCCAGACCTCAAAGCCGTCGACGAGGCACTGAGACTGGACCCCAACCGCACACTGCTACTGCTCGATACCGAATCCGGCTCCCAGGTGAGGGCCGCGATCGCCGTCGGAAACCCCGATACCGCCGATCATGTCTCGGTCACCACCCCTGGCCTCAACACCACCGTCCACGGCGCCATCAAAGACATGGCCGGGGAAGCCGGTCTTGTCCGAGAAGAAGCGCTGCGCCAACTTCAGGTGAATGGCCGTCGAGACGAGACCGTCTCGACGATTGCCTGGATCGGCTATGACCCCCCGCAGATCGCCGGCGACGACCTGCGTTCGACCTTGGCGGGGGTATGGGGAGTGACGCAGGACGATCTGGCTCGTTCGGGCGCCCACGACCTCGCGGGGTTCTATGACGGCATCAGAGCTGTTCACCAGGGCCCGTTGGATCTGACCGCGATTGGGCATTCCTACGGTTCGCTGACCACCGGCCTGGCCCTGCAAGAACCCGGCGACCACGGGGTAGGCCGGGCCCTGTTCTACGGCTCGCCGGGCATCGAAGCAGCCACACCGGCCCAACTGAACCTGCAACCCGGCCAGGTGTTCACCATGGCAACCCCCGATGACCGTGTCGTCCAGGGTGTCTACGGGGCCAAGTCCATCGCCCCCGCGATACCGATCATCGGCCCGTATCTGACCGATAATCTGGGCGACTTCGGTCCCAACCCGGCCACCAACCCCAACTTCACCCGCCTGGAGACGAGCGCCATCACCATCCCCGAACCAGGCGGGTCCACGGTGGTTCTGCAGGACGCCCACGGCCATAGTGATTACCCCCGCTTCCCCGACGGGGGCGGTGTTCGGACCACCAACTTCAACATCGCCGCCGTTATCGCCGGCACGAACCCGATCGAGGACGAGTGAGAGACAACATCAGCGGTCGGCCCCGCGGAATCCAGCACCTACTGACCTACACCACCGCGATCACCATCGCCCTAGCCGCATCAGGATGCCACGTGAACGGACCCCAAGACTCCAGCTCGACGGCGAACCCGGTCGGCGTCGAGGCGTTGAAATCCCTTCCCTCCCTTGAAGAAACACAGGCTGCTCTGCAGGCCGCCATTGACCAGACCACCTCCGCGGTCAGCTCCATCGTGCCCGGCATCACCTGGTCCACCGGAACCAACGGCAGCACGGTCGAGTGCGATCGCCCCTACACCGACTCCGCGGCACGATCGGTGTTCCTGCCCAACCGCATCGGGGAGAACGCGGCGATCTCCGAACAGCAGTGGGCCGCCATCCAGGACGCGGCGAAGGCAGCGGCGGCCAGCATGCAGGCCACTGAGATCCAGGTCATGCAAGACAGCCCCGGCAACCATGACGTCGGCTTCTATGGCCCCACCGGGCTGTTCCTGAAAGTCGCCTACCGAAAGGCCCTGGTCGTCGCCGGCAACACCGGCTGCCGCCTACCGCACGAACACTCCTAGAGGTCAGCCCGGCTGGCCAGTGCTTTACGCGTCATGCGTTAACAGAGCGAGATAGGGCTGGCGCAGGCTGGCAGCGCCTTCAGCTGTGCGATTTCACGCCCCGCGACCGTAGAAGTCAGCGGATGGAAGCCGCATGGGGCAGTGAGTGCCCCGGCGCGGCCGCTACTTCCAACTGCGCACCGACCCGCGTTCGGTCATGCTCGACCTTTTGATCGCCTCGCAGGAGCTGCAGGACCGGTTTGCCCAGGAGAGGGGACGCTCGCGAAACGGCGCCGGGTGGGACGCTCGCCCAGAAGCCGCGAAACGACTGACGCGGCGCGGATTCCGCAGTTCGTGGCGGTCTGCGACTGCGCGCGTGCCGGTCAGTCGGCGCGACTCCACGGATCCAGGCAGGCCACCCCGAGCGGTTCGAAGTGCCTGAGGTTGCGGGTCGCAACCACCTTGCCAGCGGATTCCGCGACGGCGGCGATGACGGCGTCGGAGTAGGGCGCGTGTTCGGGGACCCGGTAGGCGGCGAGGATGCGGGCGGCGGGTAGGTCGAAGGGCAGAACGCGTCCGGCGAAGGCGGGCAGCACTCGGTCCTCGAACCACCTGCGAAGCACTTCGCCCTGCTTGGGGTCGGAGCGTTCCTTGCCGATCACGCCTCGCTCGATCTCGGCGGCCGTGTGCGCGGCGATGAACATCTCGGCCGGGGGGACGGAAGCCGCCCAAGCCCGCACCCTGGGGTTGCGATCGGGCCTGCGCAGGGCTGACACGACGTTGGTGTCGAGGAGGTACGTCACAGCTCGGGGGTGCGGGCGGTCAGCGGCAGGCGCTCCGGCTCGAAGTCGAAGTCGCCGCCGGGGCTGTCGTCGGCAAGCAGGTCGACGATCGTCAACGCTTCCCCGGACACCCCCGCGGCGAGGATCGCGCGGGCCTCGGCCTCGACAGAGTGGTGGTGGCGCTCGGCCCGCACCCGCAGCGCGGCCTTGGTGCCTGCGGGCAGGTTGCGGATCAGGATCTGTTCCATGGGCCACCTCCGATATCACGTCAATGATATCGCAACTCCCCGACTGGCCGAGTGTGCGGGCTCAGCCGTGCAGCCAATCATGCGCAAAAGTGCGTCGAACCAGATATTCCTAAAGAAGCAGGCCAGGAGGCATTCCTCCTGGCCTGCGACTCACCCCTCAAAACCGGTCACAACATGCAGGAGACGCAGCCCTCGACTTCAGTTCCCTCCAGGGCCATCTGACGCAACCGGATGTAGTACAGCGTCTTGATCCCCTTGCGCCAGGCGTAGATCTGCGCCTTGTTCACGTCGCGGGTGCTGGCGGTGTCCTTGAAGAACAGCGTCAGGCTCAGCCCCTGGTCCACATGCTGGGTGGCCGCGGCGTAGGTGTCGATGATCTTCTCGTAGCCGATTTCGTAGGCATCCTGGTAGTACTCCAGGTTGTCGTTGGTCATGTACGGCGCCGGGTAGTAGACGCGGCCGATCTTGCCTTCCTTGCGGATCTCGACCTTCGACGCGATCGGGTGGATCGAACTCGTCGAGTGGTTGATATAGGAGATCGACCCGGTCGGCGGAACAGCCTGCAGGTTCTGGTTGTAGATACCGTTGCGCTGCACCGACTCTTTCAGGCGCACCCAGTCGTCCTGGTTGGGGATGCGAATACCGGCGTCTTCGAACAGCTTCCGGACCTTGTCGGTCTGCGGTTCCCACACCTGCTCGGTGTACTTGTCGAAGAACTCGCCGCTGGCGTACTTGGACTTCTCGAAGCCCGTGAACGCCGATCCGCGCTCGATGGCGATCTTGTTCGACGCCTTCAGTGCGTGGTAGAGCACCGTGTAGAAGTAGATGTTGGTGAAGTCGATGCCCTCATCGGAGCCGTAGAAGATCCGTTCGCGCGCAAGGTATCCGTGCAGGTTCATCTGGCCCAGGCCGATGGCGTGCGCGTCGTTGTTGCCCTTCTCGATCGAGGGAACAGAGACGATGCGGGTCTGGTCGCTGACCGCGGTGAGCGCCCGGATAGCCACCTCGATGGTCTGGGCGAAGTCCGGTGAATCCATGGCCTTGGCGATGTTCAGCGAGCCGAGGTTGCACGAGATGTCCTTGCCCACATGGGAGTACGACAGGTCTTCGTTGAACGTCGACGGCGTGGAAACCTGGAGGATCTCCGAGCACAGATTCGAGTGGGTGATCTTGCCGGCGACGGGATTGGCCCGGTTCACCGTGTCCTCAAACATGATGTAGGGGTAGCCCGACTCGAACTGCAGCTCGGCGAGCGTCTGGAAGAACTCGCGGGCCTTGATCTTGTGCTTGCGGATCCGGGCGTCGTCGACCATCTCGTAGTACTTCTCGGTGACCGAGATGTCGGCGAACGGCGTGCCGTAGACACGCTCGACGTCGTAGGGCGAGAACAGATACATGTCCTCATTGCGCTTGGCCAACTCGAACGTGATGTCCGGGATCACCACACCCAGCGACAGCGTCTTGATCCGGATCTTCTCGTCGGCGTTCTCCCGCTTGGTGTCCAGGAAACGGAAGATGTCGGGGTGGTGGGCATGCAGGTACACCGCACCCGCGCCCTGACGGGCTCCGAGCTGGTTGGCGTAGGAGAACGAGTCCTCCAGCAGCTTCATGATCGGGATGACCCCGGAGCTCTGGTTCTCGATGTTCTTGATCGGTGCGCCGTGCTCGCGAATGTTGCTCAGCAGCAAGGCGACTCCGCCGCCGCGCTTGGACAGTTGCAG
>CAIOYU010000116.1 GCA_903862565.1 uncultured Actinomycetes bacterium
CCGTGCCGTCACCACCCGCCTGGCTGAGCTCGCCGAGGGTTGGGGAGCCCTCGACGCCGTGGGCCCGCCCCCGGATCCGGCACCGGACCTGGTGATTCCGCCACTTCGACCGCCCGGCCTGGAGAACCGGTTGACCGCGCTGTTGGGCGGGGCGTTCGGAATGGGTGCTGCGGTGACCCTGGACGGGGTGCTCAGCGAGGCCGGGACCCCGGCTGCCGGGGGTGTCAGTCTCACAGTGGGCCTGGGTCTGGGAGCCGCGGTGATGCACACCCGCCGTGTGCTGGCGGCGCGGGCAGGGCTGGACCGGTGGATCGACGAGGTGTCGGGGGCGCTGCGAACGGCGATGGAGGAGCGGGTGGCCACACGGATGCTCGCCGCCGAGGTCGAGTTGCGTGCCGGTGGATTTTTCCAGTCGTGATTCGATCGCGTGCGCGATCGGAGATACTCCGATTAACGACCGCGTGCACGGCCGCGTTAATCTTCGAGAGTTACGGCGATCCTATCCGCCAAGTGCGGAAAGGGCCTGCAACTGGCAACAAACCCCGGCGGGAGATATAGATGACCTCAGCAACCATCCCTGGTCTGGACAGCGCGCCCACCCAGCACGCCGGGCTGATCGCCTGGGTCCGGGAAGTCGCCGAACTCACTCAGCCCGATCGCGTCGTCTTCGCCGACGGGTCCGCGCAGGAGTACCAACGGCTGTGCGACCAGCTGGTCGCGGCCGGAACGTTCCTGCCGCTGAACAACTCCGAGGAGCCGGCGTCGTACCTGGCCCGCTCGGAGCCGTCGGACGTTGCCCGGGTGGAGTCGCGGACCTACATCTGCTCCGAGCGCGAGATCGACGCCGGGCCCACCAACAACTGGATGGCACCCGAGGAGATGCGGGCGATCATGACCGAGCTGTACCGCGGCTGTATGCGCGGCCGGACCATGTACGTGGTCCCGTTCTGCATGGGCCCGCTCGGCGCTGAGGACCCCAAGCTCGGTGTGGAGATCACCGACTCCGAGTACGTCGTCGTCTCGATGCGGACCATGACCCGCATGGGTGCTGCCGCGCTGGAGAAGATCGGCGACGACGGCTTCTTCGTCAAGGCGCTGCACTCGATCGGCGCGCCCCTGGAGTCCGGCGAGCAGGACGTGCCGTGGCCGTGCAACGACACCAAGTACATCTCGCACTTCCCGGAGACCCGCGAGATCTGGAGCTTCGGATCGGGTTACGGCGGAAACGCACTGCTGGGCAAGAAGTGCTACTCGCTGCGGATCGCCTCGGTGATGGCGCGCGACGAGGGCTGGCTCGCCGAGCACATGCTGATCCTCAAGCTGATCTCCCCGGCGGACAAGGCCTACTACATTGCCGCGGCCTTCCCGTCGGCGTGCGGCAAGACCAACCTCGCCATGATCCAGCCCACCATTCCCGGTTGGCGCGCCGAGACCCTCGGCGACGACATCGCCTGGATGCGATTCGGCAAGGACGGACGCCTCTACGCGGTCAACCCCGAGTTCGGATTCTTCGGGGTGGCTCCGGGGACCAACTGGGACTCCAACCCCAACGCGATGAAGACCATCGCCGCCGGAAACACCGTGTTCACCAACGTCGCTCTGACCGATGACGGCGGCGTCTGGTGGGAAGGCTTGGAAGGCGATCCGGAGCACCTGATCGACTGGAAGGGCAACGACTGGACCCCCGAGTCCGGAACCGATGCAGCGCATCCGAATTCGCGCTACTGCACCCCGATGTCGCAGTGTCCCTCGCTGGCCCCGGAGTGGGACGACCCGCAGGGTGTGCCGCTCTCGGCGATCCTGTTCGGCGGCCGCCGCAAGACCACGATCCCGTTGGTGACCCAGGCCCGCGACTGGCAGCACGGCGTGTTCATCGGCGCCACCCTGGGCAGCGAGAAGACCGCCGCTGCCGAGGGCAAAGTGGGCACCGTCCGCCGCGACCCGATGGCCATGCTGCCGTTCCTCGGCTACAACGCCGGCGACTACTGCCAGCACTGGATCGACCTCGGCAAGAACGCCGACGAGTCCAAACTGCCGAAGATCTTCTTCGTCAACTGGTTCCGCCGTGGCAGCGACGGCCGCTTCCTGTGGCCCGGATTCGGCGAGAACAGCCGGGTGCTGAAGTGGATCGTGGAGCGGTTCGAGGGCACGGCCGACGGGGTGTCCACCCCGATCGGTGTCGTGCCCGGTGTCGGCGACATGGACCTAGCCGGTCTGGACGTCGAGGAACGCGATGTCGCCGAGGCCCTCGCGGTCGACCCCGAGGAGTGGCGCGGCGAGTTGTCGCAGATCGCGGAATGGCTGGATTCCCTCGGCGAGCGGGTGCCCTCCGGCGTCCTCGACGAGTTCGAGTCGCTCAAGCAGCGCCTTACCGATGCCGACTGATCAGGCTCCCCACCCTTCTTCGGTGACCCCGGGGGCCAAGCCGGCGAGCGTGTCGCCGAAACGGCGGAGCAAACGGCCCGCAATTCTTACCGCGGTCGCCATCGTCTTCGTCTATCTCGCCTCGGTGGTCGGCTACTTCTGGCTGGACAGTACTGCCGACGCCGTCGAGCCCCGGGATCTTCAGAACGGCAAAGAGACCGTGGTGCTGTTGGAACTCAACGCGATCCGGCCGGTCGACAACGCGGTCGAAGCTGCCGTCACGGTGATCCCCGAGCGGACACTGACGGACCAGTTCGGCATGTTGACCGACGACCTGACGGTCCGGCTCTACCCGTCCAACGACTTCGGTGAACTGTCCTACCCGCGCGGCCACACACCGGGCCGGGAGAACGTGTCGATGTTCGCCTTCGGGGACGCCGACCACTGGCCATTCGATACGTTCACCACCGGAACCATCAGTGCCGACGTCTTCGCCGGTTCCGGCGCGGCGCGGCGTTATGTCCCCGCCCGGGTGGAGATCGCCGGGTCACTGAACGGGTGGGACGTTCACGCCGAACGCCATGCCGCCGCGGGTTCGGCCGGCCACGCCGACGACAACGCGACGGTCACGTTCAAGCGGTCGCGCGGACCGCTGGCGTTGATCGCCGGATTCTGTCTGGTGTTGCTCGCCCTGCCCGCGATCGCGTTCTACGTCTCGATCGAGTTGCTGCTCGGGCGCAAGGCCTTTCAGCCGGCTTTCTCGACCTTCCTGGCGGCGATGTTGTTCTCGGTGGTCCCGATCCGCAATGTCCTTCCCGGTAGCCCGCCGGCGGGGTCCTGGATCGACGAGGCAGTGACGGTGTGGGTGCTCATCGCGCTGACGGCGGCGACCGTCGTCTACGTCATCGCCTGGGCGCGCCGGGCCGACTGAACAGTGCAGATCCGCGAGTGCGCCGAGGCCTCGATTGGCGCACTGCAAGTCACCACGGCCGGCGACTACACGCCGCCGCGGGCCACCAACTGGCTGGCGATGACGTTGCGCTGAATCTCGTTGGTGCCCTCGCCGACGATCATCAGCGGGGCGTCCCGGAAGTAGCGTTCCACGTCGTACTCGGTCGAGTAGCCGTAGCCGCCGTGGATCCGCACCGCGTTCAGTGCGATCTCCATGGCCGCCTCGGATGCGAACAGCTTCGCCATCCCGGCCTCCATGTCGCAGCGCTCCCCGCTGTCGTAGCGTTCGGCCGCGTAGCGGGTGAGCTGACGTGCCGCGGTGAGCGTGGTTGCCATGTCGGCCAGATAGTTTCCGATCGACTGGTGCTTCCAGATCGGCTTGCCGAAGCTCT
This sequence comes from uncultured Actinomycetes bacterium, assembly GCA_903862565.1. GTDB lineage: Bacteria > Actinomycetota > Actinomycetes > Mycobacteriales > Mycobacteriaceae > Mycobacterium. Next base: position 3,708 of record CAIOYU010000116.1, read on the forward strand.
CCCGTGTCTGGGCGTAGGCCAGGGCATCCTCCAGTGCCGCGGTGGCGACGCCGAGAGCCCGGGCCGCCACCTGAATGCGCCCCGTTTCAAGACCTTTCATCATCTGGGCGAAGCCCCTGCCCGGAACCCCGCCGAGAACCGCCGTCGTCGGCACCCGGCAGCCGTCGAATGTCAGCTCACACGACTCCACGCCCTTGTAGCCGAGCTTGGGCAGGTCCCGGGAGATCGTCAGACCAGCGCACGGTGCCTCCACCAGGACCACCGAGATGCCCGAGTGGCGCGGGGTGGCCTGAGGGTCGGTCTTGCACAGCAGCGCGATCAGCCCGGAACGGCGGGCGTTACTGATCCAGGTCTTGGCGCCGTTGACCACCAGGCCGTCGTCGTCTGCGCGGGCGACGGTGGTGATGTTCTGCAGATCTGAGCCGCCGCCCGGTTCGGTGAGTGCCATGGTGGCCCGCAGTTCGCCGGTGGCCATCCTCGGCAGATAGGCCTGCTTCTGCTCCTCGGTGCCGAAGTCGCCCAACAGCTTTGCCACCACCGTGTGGCCGCCCATGGCCCCGGCCAGGCTCATCCAGCCCCGCGCCAGTTCCTGGGTGACCTCGACGTAGCAGGGCATCGACACCGGGAAGCCGCCGTAGCCTTCGTCGATCGCCAGCCCGAAGATGCCGATCCGCTTCATCTGCTCGATCCACGCCTCCGGGTAGGTGTTGGCGTGCTCGACCTCGCGCACCGCCGGCTTGACCTCGCGGTCGACGAAGGTGCGAACGGTCGACACCAGCAGTGTCTCTTCGGCGTTGAGTCCCGGCATGGTTCTACGGTGTCACAGCGACTGCGTCGCTACGGTGTCACAGCGACTGCGTCGCTACGGTGTCACAGCGACTGCGTCGCTACGGTGTCATAGTGACTCTGTTCGGCCATGTGGGTGGCTCAGAACCCGGCGGTCCCTATTTCGATGATCTCGTCGTCGGCCAAGTCGTCGACTGGGCCCCGTCGATGACGTTGACCCCCGGCATCGCCGGAGCACACCAGGCGATCGTCGGCGACCGTCTGCGCCTGGCGCTGGACGCTGAACTGGCTCACGCGGTCACCGGCGTCCCCGGCCAGCTGGCCAGCCCCGCGCTGGTGTGCGACGTGGCGATCGGCCAGTCGACCCTGGTGACCCAGCGGGTGGTGGCCAACCTGTTCTACCGTGGCCTGACATTCCACCGATTCCCGACGCTGGGGGACACCCTGTTCACCCGCACCGAGGTGGTCGGGCTCAAACAGAACAGCGCCAAACCCGGCCGCACGCCCACCGGTCTGGCCGCCCTGCGGATGACCACCATCGACCAGGTCGGGCGGCTGGTACTCGACTTCTACCGTTGCGCGATGCTGCCGCTGAGTCCCGGTGCCGCCGACACCGGCCACGCCGACGACCTCGCCCAGATCAGCACCGGGCCGTCCCCGTCCGTCGATCCCGCCGCACACTGGAACCCCGGGGAGTTCCGCGAGCGGGTTCCCGGCCCGCATTTCTACCCCGACATCGCCGGTTCGGTCCTGCGCAGCACGGCCGACGTCGTCACCAGTGCACCCGAACTGGCCCGGCTCACCCTCAACATCGCTGCGGTCCATCATGATTCGCGTATCGGCGGCCGGCGGTTGGTGTATGGCGGGCATACGATCGGCCTGGCGCTGTCCCAGGCCGTCCGACTGCTGCCGAACCTGGCGGGGGTGCTGGGCTGGCAGTCCTGCGACCACACCGGTCCGGTGCACGAGGGCGACACCCTCTACAGCGACCTGCGCGTGGAGGCGGCCGACCCACTGCCCGGTGACCGTGGTGGTGTGCTGACCCTGCGTTCGCTGGTGTTCGCCGTCGGAGAAGCAGGGTCGGACCGCCCGGTCCTGGACTGGCGGTTCACCGCGCTGCACTTCTGAGAGCCGCAACTTTTAGCAACCGCACCGGTTACCTGCGAGTAACCTGAGAAAGGAACGCAGGAGTACCAGGGAGAACCGGATGACTATCCATCACCCCGTCGCGGAGACCGCCTACGGACCGGTGCGCGGCATCGATGACGGTAAGGCAGTGTCCTGGAAGGGCCTCCGCTACGGCGCGCCGCCGGTCGGGGCACTGCGGTTCCGTGCTCCCGAACCCCCGGAGCCCTGGAGCGAGCCGGTCGACGCCACCGAGTTCGGGTCCGTGTGTCCGCAGCCGAGCGTCCCCAACTTCCCACTCGACCTCGGCGGCAAGAAGGACGAGGACTGCCTGGTCCTCAACATCTGGGAACCGTCGGGCACCAAGCCCGGTGACAACAAACCGGTGATGGTGTGGCTGCACGGCGGGGCCTACGTCCTGGGTTCCAGCAGCCAGACGTTGTACGACGGCCGACGGCTGGCGAGCAGCGGCGACGTCGTGATCGTGACGCTCAACTACCGGATCGGCGTGTTCGGGTTCCTCGATCTGTCCGGGTTCAGTAACTCCCGCCACCGGTTCGACACCAACGTCGGCCTGCGCGACGTCCTTGCGGCCCTTCGGTGGATCCAGGACAACATCGCCGCGTTCGGCGGTGACCCCAGCCGGGTCACACTTTTCGGTGAGTCCGCCGGTGGCGGGATCGTGACGACGATGCTCGCGGTGCCGGAGGCCGAGGGACTGTTCAGTGCCGCGGTTGCTCAGAGTTCGCCGGTGACCTCGGTGTACGACCAGGGTCGCGCACGCCGCGTCGCCGACCGGGTGCTCGAACTTCTGGATATCCCGCCGGCCGACGCACACCGCCTGGCCGAGCTGGATGTTCCGACGCTGATCTCGGCGACCAAGACGGTGTTCGACGAGGTCCCGGTGCGCAACCCGGGGACCCTGGCCTTCGTGCCGATCGTCGACGGCGACCTGCTGCACGACTATCCCGTGCGCCTGGCCCGGGCCGGCCGCACCAACCCGATCCCGCTGATCATCGGGACCAACCGCAACGAGGCGGCGCTGTTCCGGCTCATGCGCTCACCGCTGATGCCGATCACCCCGCGGGCGATCACCTCGATGTTCAACGAGATCGCCGCCGAGCAGCCAGACCTGCAGTTGCCCACCGAGGAGCAACTCGGGTCGGCCTACGCCCGGCACCGGGGCAGCGCCCGCGGGATGAGCATCGCCAGCGACGTCGGGTTCCGGATGCCGTCGGTGTGGTTCGCCGAAGGGCACAGCCAGGTGGCTCCGGTGTACCTCTACCGGTTCGACTGGTCGACCCCGATGATGAAGCTGCTACTCGTCGGTGCCGCGCACGCCACCGAATTGCCCTATGTCTGGGGAACTCTGGGCGTACCCGGGGACTACACCCTCAAACTGGGCGGGGCCAAGGCCGCCAAAGAGGTCTCCAAACGGATCCGGGCACGCTGGGTCAACTTCGCCACACACGGCAAGCCGCTGGGGTTGCCCGACGAACCCTATTGGGCGCCCTATCAGGAAGCCGACCGGGCGTGCCTGGTCATCGACCGGCACGACCGTGTCGTCCACGACCTCGATTCCCACATCCGGCGGGCCTGGGGTAGCGACGCCGTGCACTTCCGCTAAAGGGCTAGCCGTGCGGCAGTTCCCGAAAGGGCTTGTCTTTGAACGGCTCCGGTTCCTTCGGTAGGCCCAGTACCCGTTCGCCGACGATGTTGCGCTGAATCTGGTCGGTGCCGCCGCCGATGGAGGTGAAGTACGCGTTGAGCGTCCGGAAGGTCACCGCGTCGCCTGCCGGGTTGTCCGCGCCGGTGAGCATCGACTCCGGGCCGACTATCTCGGTCTGCACCGCCGCGGTCTGATGCAGGATGCGCGACATCGCGATCTTTCCCAGCGCGAGCAGGGTGGCCGCCTCGGCGCGGTCGCGGGTGGCTTTGGCGCGCTGGGTGTTCCAGCGATTGACCGCCGCGTAGCCCTCGACGCGGGCGATCTCCTGGCGGAGGTAGGAGTCGTCGAGTCTGCCCGCCGAACGGGCCATGCCGATCAGACTGTCGGCATCGGGTTTGAGGTCGCGGCTGGACTTGGCGGTCCGCGCCAGATCCCCCATGAGCCGACGTTCGTAGGCCAGAGCCAACTGCAGCACCGCCCAACCGCCACCCGGTTCGCCGATCAGGTTGGCGTCGGGCACCCGGGCGTCGGTGATGAACACCTCGTTGAACTCCGACTCGCCGGTGATCTGGTGGATCGGCCGCACCTCGACGCCGGGTTGGCGCATCGGGAAGATGAAGAAGCTGATTCCCTTGTGCTTGGGCACATCCCAATCGGTTCGGGCGATCAGGAGTCCGTAGTCGGCGGTCTTGGCGAACGACGTCCACACCTTCTGCCCGTTGACGATCCAGTCGGAGCCGTCACGCTCGGCGCGGGTCCGCAGCCCGGCGAGGTCGGAGCCCGCCCCCGGTTCGCTGTAGAGCAGGCACCACCGGGTCTCGGCGCGCACCGACGGCGGGATCAGCCGCTGCTTCTGCTCCTCGTTGCCGAGGTCGTGGACGGTGCAGGCCAGCAGATCCGAACGGTCCATGCCGGTACCGCGGGCGCCGACCGCCGCGAATTCGGCTGCCAAGAGCCGTGATTGGGAGTCGGTCAGGCCCCGACCGCCCCACTGCGGCTCCCAACTCGGGGCCGCCAGGCCGGCGTCGAACACCTGGCGGTTCCATTGCCCGCGGTCCAGGGCCGGATCGAAGTTGTCGGCCAACCACTGCCGGACTTCGGCACGCAGGTCTTCGTCGGTAACGGATGTGCCGGTCACTGGATGTCCTCCCGCAGTTGCACGTAGCGTTCCCGGTGCCAGGCCGGGTCGCCGAAGATCTGGGCGTCGGTACGGGCCCGCCGTAGGTACAGGTGGGCCGGGTGCTCCCAGGTGAAACCGATGCCGCCGTGCACCTGGATGCAGTTCGCCGCGACGGTCACGAATGCCTCCGAGCAATACGCCTGCGCCAGAGCGAGATCGGTGGACCGATCGGGCTCGGCGGCGTCGAAGGTCACTGCGACGTGCCGGGCTGCCGACAGGGCCGACTGCGCCTCCAGCAGCATGTCCACACACATGTGCTTGACAGCCTGGAAGCTGCCGATGGCCCTACCGAACTGGTATCGGCTGCGGGCGTAGTCGACCGCCATTTGCATCGCGTGCATCGCCCCGCCGGCCTGCTCGGCAATCAGTGCCACGCCTGCGCGATCCAGGGCGGCGTTCAGGGCGGCGCTGGTCCCGGCGGCGGGCGTCCCCCCGATCAGGCGGGCCGGGGTATCGGTGAGGGTCAGACGACCCTGCTTGCGGGTCTGGTCGACCGTGGCCAGTGGCGTGACGGACACGCCGGGGGCATCACGCGCGACGGCGAAAATCCCTACACCCGAGTCGGATTGCGCCTGGACGTAGAACAGTTCGGCCGCGACCGCATCCAGCACGTAGGTCTTCGCGCCGCTCAGCCGCCAGCCGTCGGCGCCGTCCAGCGCCGTTGTGGTCGGACGGTCCGGTGGCCGGGCGGAACCGGCCTCGGCGAAAGCCACGGTCGCGATCAACTCGCCGGCTGCGATTCGGGGCAGTACGTCGGCGCACTCGGCGGTGTCATCAAGGGAGAGAAGCAGATACGGCGTCAGCACTGCCGTCGACAGGAACGGTGCGCACAGCAGTGCCCGGCCCATCTGCTCGCTCGCCACCGCCAGTTCGGCAGCGCCCGCGCCCGAACCGCCGAACTCCTCCGGAATGGTCAGACCGAGCAAGCCCATTTCGGCCAGTTCGGCCCAGACCCGAGGGTCGTAGCCGGCGTCGTCGGTCATCAGGCGGCGCACGTCTGCCTCCGAGGACCGTTTGGCCAACAGGTCCGCGACGGCATCGCGCAGGTCGGTCTGTTCGCGGGTCAGTGTGGCGCTCATCGCACCAACGCCACGGCGTTGGAGATGCTGGTGCACTGACTGTCGAAATAGGCACGGGATACAGGCGCTTTGGGGGCCACCTGGTCGAACCCGTGGAATCCCCCCGGGCTCACGTGCAGCACGCAGGGCACCCCGGCGTCGCGCAGTCGTTTGGCGTGGCGCACACCCTCGTCATGGAACAGGTCCTGGGTGCCGACGCCGAGCCAGGCCGGCGGCAGTCCCGCCAGATCGTCGCGCCGGGCCGGGACGGCCTCGGCCGGATCGGCGCCGCCCAGGTAGGCCGACCAACCAACCCGGTTGCTGCCGGTGTTCCAGATCCGGAACCCGGACCGGTCAAGCGCCGGGTCGACGGAGCGGTCGTCGAGCATTGGTTGGGACAGCACCTGCAGTGCTGGCCGGACTTCGCCGCGGTCGCGGGCCAGGAATGCCAGTGCGGCGGTCAACCCGCCGCCGGCGCTCAAGCCGCCGATCACGATCCGGTCGGGGTCGACGTCGGGCTGATCGGCCAGCCACGTCAGCGCCCGGTAGCAGTCCTCGACCGGTGCCGGATAAGGATGCTCCGGTGCCAACCGGTAGTCGACAGCGGCGACGACGATCCCGAGGCGTTGGGCGAAGCGACGACACAGTTCGTCGTCTTCGGCTGCGGTGCCGATGACGTAGCCGCCGCCGTGGATCCACAGCAGTGCAGGGCCACGTCCCGCAGCGTCGGCTGGGCGGTAAAGCCGCAACCCCGGACCGTCGGGGAGGGTGAGCAACTCCACCCCGTCGTCGGGGCCCTCGCGCAGGTGCACCCGGCGAATTAGCGGCACCGACCACGAGTAGACGAGTTGCCGGGGGAGGAAGCGCGCCACCCGGCGCAATTCGGGATTGATGTCTGACGTTCTTCTCAGCGCCTTTGCAAGCCCGGCCATGAGGGTCATTATGCGCGTCTGGTTACGATCGCCAAATGAGCGACGAAGCCAGTACAGCCGAGGTGGTTCTGACCGAGCAGCGCGGCCGAATCCTGATCATCACGATCAACCGGCCCGAGGCCAAGAACTCCGTCAATGCGGCGGTCAGCCAGGGGCTTGCCGCTGCGACGGACCAATTGGACGAGGACCCCGGGTTGTCGGTGGGCATCGTCACCGGAGCCGGTGGCACGTTCTGCGCCGGCATGGACCTCAAGGCCTTCGCCCGCGGGGAGAACGTCGTGGTCAAGGGCCGCGGCCTGGGCTTCACCGAACGGCCACCGGTCAAGCCGATCATCGCTGCGGTCGAGGGCTTCGCTCTTGCCGGCGGTACGGAGTTGGCGCTGGCGACGGATCTGATTGTCGCGGCAAGGAATTCGGCCTTCGGCATTCCTGAGGTCAAGCGCGGTCTGGTGGCGGGCGGTGGCGGTCTGCTGCGGCTGCCGCAACGCATTCCGTACCAGATCGCCATGGAGTTGGCGCTGACCGGCGACAGCCTGCCCGCGGAACGGGCCCATGAGTTGGGTCTGGTCAACGTGCTGGCCGAGCCGGGGCAGGCGCTTCAGGCGGCCATCGTGTTGGCCGAGCGGATCACCGCCAACGGACCGCTGGCGGTGGCGGCCACGAAGCGGGTGATCACCGAGTCCCGCGGCTGGAGCCCGGAGGATCAGTGGCGGGAGCAGATGAAGATCATCATGCCGGTGTTCGCCTCGAAGGATGCCCGGGAAGGGGCGGTCGCCTTCGCCGAGAAGCGCGCACCGAACTGGACGGGTAGCTGAAGCGCCGCTATAGGTAGTTCCCTGCCGGTAACTGCGGCCGGAAGCGGCCCGACTGTACGGTCCCGATGAGTTCTTCCTGGGTCACCTGACCGCCCAGTAGCACTGTGCGGCGGACGATTTCACGGATGTCCGCGCCGCTGATCTCGGTGCCGAAGTAGGCGGCCACGGCTTCGGCGCTGACGTTCTCGGCGCCTGGGACTCCCTGCAGGTAGGTCGAGAGGATGCGGGTGGCCGTGACACGGTCCGGGTAGGTGATCTCGATGATGGAGTCGAATCGGGCCGTCCGGACCGCGGCGGCATCCAGTGCCGTCACGTCGTTGGTGGAGGCCAGCGTCAGGATCGGGGCGAAGGGTTCGACGTCCATCACGGCCAGGAACTCCGAGAGCGCCTGCGGGTTTCCACCGGATCGCCGGTCGCCGACGATGAGATCGAGGTCCTCCAGGACCACCAACGTCGGGCCAAGGCTGCGGGCTTCGCGGTAGACGCCGGCCAGCGCGGTCTGCCCGGCGCGGGCGTCGACGGTGATCACCGTGAAGGCGCCCAGCATCTCGTTGGCGATCGCCTGGGTGATGACGGTCTTGCCCACTCCGGGCGGGCCGGCCAGCAGCAGGCCGCGCCGAACGCCCAGGCCGAGTTCGGTCATCAGCTCACGGCGGGTGGTGACCGCGGCGATGTTGAGGTCGATCTCCGACCAGACGGCGTCGGGAACGATGACGCTCCGGCGGGTCACCGCGGGTAGCTCCGCGACTTCCAGCACCAGGCCGTTGTTCTCCGTGGCGGTCAACGCCCGCCCGCGGAACAGGTTCTTGGCGCCCTCAGCATCGCCGATGATCCGTTCGATGACGGCGACGGCGTGTGCCCGGTCGCCCGGGAGTGTGTAGGTCTGGAGCCGGGCGGCCTCGTTGAAGGCGTAGCTGTCGCACAGTCGCACCACGACGGGTGCGTCGGCGAGCTGGCCCGCCCGGAAGTGGGCCGACAACGCCGAGGGCGGTGCCAACTGCTGGTCCCCGATCTTCACGTGCCGCCAGGTGGGCGGCTGGTCGTCGTCGCCCGGGCCGATGTCCGGATCGAACCGATCGATGAGTTCGGCCAGCGCCAACCCGGCCGTGACATGACCGATCGAGGACAGCCCACGCGACTCGCGCACCACATCGGAGCCGTGCCGGCCGAGGCTGGCCTGCACGAACCCCTCCAGCGTGGTCCGTGCGGTGACCGAGCCGAGCAGTATCTGACCGACCAGTTCCACCGCGCGGCGGACGCCGGCTTCCTCGCCGACCAGCGTCGCGCTCGGATCCTCGGGTTCAGCCACGGTCGCCATTGTGGCCTGTGCGGTCCGATTTCCGCGGACGCTTGGACTGCGGCTTCTCGATCAGTCGTCCGCCGGTGGCTCCGCGGGAGGGTGGCGCGCTGAGCAGGCCTCGTTCACGCGCTTTTTCGACCCAGCTGACCACCGTGCGCGGGGTCACGACGTACTCCTCAGCGAGGCTCGTCGCGTAGCCGCGGCCCCGCGCCAGGTACTCCCGGGCGATCGTGGTCAGGAACTCGTCGCTGAGAATGCCCTTGCGCCTGCTCGGTTGGATCGCGACTGCAGGGAACCCGTCGACCGGAATGTCGGCCGCGCTGGGATCGGATCCGGCTGCGATGAGTCGCGGCAGGATTGCGGTCACGACTGTCAGGGGCGAGTTCCACCGGAAGTCGCGTTGCAACGTCGGTAGGTCGAGGCCGTCCGGCGCGCTGAGCGACATTTTCACGATCGCCGGTTCGTCATGGACGAGGTCCACGCGCGCCTCGACCCGCACGATCTCGTCCCCGGTCGCCTTATCCACCTCGACCCAGTCCACGATCACCGGCAAATCCACGTCCACCTCGCCGGCTCTCCACACCTTGCGAGGCCCGTCGGCCGGTGTCACCCGCGACGAGACTCCGCGCGGTCGTCGCCGTCTGCCCATGGGATCAATCCTGCTAGATCGGAGGCTCCTTGACCTTCCATTCCACGGGGTGAAGTTTCCATTTACGAACTGGGTTGTCCACAGTCGCGGTTTCATCCCCAGTTTGGCGCCCGGGTCCTGTTGGAGGGCCCCCCGGAGCGGGGTGGGCGGACATAAAATTCGAACATGCTTTCGACTCCGGTGGATACGGCTTTCACCGCACTTGACGCCGCGGTCGAAGCCCTCGGTGCGCTGGACTTCGGCGCGCTGGCCGCCGGGGAGCAGTTGCAAGCCCTGGAGCGCCTGGAGACGGTCCGC
>CAIOYU010000117.1 GCA_903862565.1 uncultured Actinomycetes bacterium
CGGCAGCAGGCCTGCCAGGCCTCCGAGTGACTGCAACGGGGTCCCGAACATTCCGGCAAGTGGGGACACCGCACCCATCGCAGCCTGCAATGGCTGGGCCAGCATCGAGCCCATCTGACCGATTTGCCCGGCACCCGCAGCAGGCACTGCAGCGCTGTCGCCGGCAACATCGGCGAGGCCGTCAAGCATCTGACCGGACTGTCTCGCGGCTTCCCCTGCCGCGACCTGGCCGACATCCTCGGCGAGAGCGCCGGCCGCCGCGAACGGACCTGCCGGTGAGGCGCCCGGCGGCGAGGGCGGTGGCGGAATCGCCAATGCCGCAACCAGTGCCGTCAGCGCAGCGCCGTATGCCGCCCCGGCGGCGGCGTTGTGCGGCCAGTGCTCACCGAAGTACTCCGCATCCAAGGCGACGATCGCCGGTGTCAAAGCCCCCAGGACCAGAGGATTCATTGCGACGTCCGCAGCCTGCTCGGCGCGGTTGGCCAAACAGACCTCGGCCGGGATCATCGACGACAGCGCCGTTTCGTAGGCCGCCACCGCCTGGGCGGCAATCGGGGGCTTCTCCTGTGCCCAACCGGCGAGCAGTTGCAGTGCCGCGTTCAGCCCGGTTGCCGCAGCGGCTGAACTCAGCCCACCGACCCCCTGGAAGTCCGCAGCGGTGGTGGCGGTGTTCAGTACGGACAGCGAGAAGGCCGCTTCGTTGCTGCCCATCAGTGCCTGCCACGCCGCGGCGCTGGCCAGGGTGGTCGCCGTGCCCGCCGCCCCCGCTCCGGCGAGGCGGAGATAGTTGACTTCCGGCGGCGAGGACGGCCACTCGGGATCGGGCATGAACGCTAGAGAGCCAGGGCGGCGTTGTGGACGACGTCAGTCCCCGTGTACGTCGCGGCGGCGAGACTCTGCGCGCCGGCGAACAGTCCACGGTTGGCCAGATGCTCACCGGCCGTCCCGAGATACGCTGCGCCAGCGGCGTTCAGCGCCTCGGCGAACTGAACAGAATCCAGGTCCACCCCCATCGGCAGGACGCCGAGAAGAGCGGCCGAGGCGACCGCGGCCGCGGCGCCCAACTCCGCGGCGATGCCTGCTTCCGCTCCCGCCGAAGCGCTGACAGTAAGCGCGCTGACGTCAAGAACCACGTCGATCCTCCCGTTGGTGACGGCCGCAGGGGTGCGGCACGGCGCCCAACGTTAGGAGCGACCCCCGGGATTGTCAGTTCACCCTGTGCGGCCCCGCACCGGGGCCACGCTCACGCGACGGTCGGCACCCCGAGGTTGATGTCGGCTACCTTGATCCAGCCCCAGGCGGTGGCATTTGCATAGGGCAGAGCGGAACTGGTGATCTGCAGGGTCAGCGAGTCACCACTGTCGTAGACCCCGTAGGCGAGCGGAGCCATCGGGATCTGGACGGTGTGCTGGCGCCCGTCGAGAGTCACCGGAACCGGGGTGACGATGTTGCCCACCACCTCGCCGGTGGCGTTGTCGACGAGTTGGGCGTACACGGTCTTGCTGGTACCCAGGCCGCTGTAGCTGAAGCTGAGCGTGGGCGCCCCGGCGATCTGGGTCCCAACCGGCGGAGTGACCTTGACGTTCAACGCATTCCACGCTTTGCTGCCACTGGCGAGCGCGAAAGCGGTGCTGAACGTCGTCGCCTTGTCCGGTGGCACTGCTGCCTTAGACGGCCCGGATCCGCCGAGCAGTGGCACCAGCAGCAGCGAACCGCCGTCACCCTGGTAGGTAAGCGGGGTGGGGTTGTTGAACGCTGGGTCGAACGGATTCCGGCCGGCGGAGTGGTAGGCGCCGGTCTGGTCGAACCACTGGAACGTCGGGATGGCATCGGCGGGGGTGCCCGCCTTGGCGACGTACTGATCCAGCCACCTCAGGGTGTCGTTCATGTTGACCTTGCCCTGCTCGGCCTGATCGCTCTGGGGCAGCAGGCACACCCCGTGGCCACCGCAGAACCAGGCGGTCTTGACCGGCACCGCCGGATGGGAGGTGGTGATCATCTGGCCGTTGGCCTGGGACGCGTTGAGTTCGAACAGAATGTCCGGGGTTCCCTGCAGGAACAGGCTCGGCGCGACGATGTTGTTGGTGAGAACGCCCGGTCCACTGTTCGCGAGCAGCGCTTGCGACGTGGGGCTGAGCCGGCCGAACAGCGCACCGGTGGCGATGCCGACGTAGATCTGGTTGTTGATGCGCGCCCCGGTGGCCACCAATGCCAGCAACAGCTCCGAACCGATCACGGTCTTGAAGGCGTTGTTCGGGTAGAGCGACTGGTTGAGGGTGTTCCACGCGATGGACGGGACGATCGCGTCGACGCGTGTGTCGGGGGTGGCTGCCACCGCGAGTTGGATTCCGCCGCCATAGGATCCGCCCACCATGCCGATGTAGGGGTCGCCGGTCAGATCGGTGGCGACCTGACTCTGGGCAACATTCCCGGAGCTGGTGGACCAGGTGATCATCGACGACACGTCGCGTCCCTCGAAGTTGGGATTGTCCAACTGCATGACGCCTCCGGAGGCGTATTCGCCGCGCGGATCCCAGGTGATGACGTTGTAGCCACCGGCGGTGCCGACGTATCCGCCCGCCAACGGACTGGCGTCGGTGCGCAGCGCGTTGAGCCCGGGAACGATGTTCACCAGGCTGGGGTCCCACGGGGTGAAGACGTCGGTGTTGCCCGGGAAGCCGAGGTCGGGGCCGTTGAGGATGGTGGGGGCGGCGGTGACGGCGCCGGAGGCGACGTTGACGGCCGGGTAGTAGTTCAGGCTGATCAGGGTGCCGTCGAAAGACGGCATGAGGTAGGTGAAATCGGTTGGGCGACCGGCGGCCAGCGCCGAGGCGCTCTCGTCGAAGTCCGCCACTCGTGCCGATCCGATGAGCGGGGCGAGGATGACGTTCACCAGCGGGATCCGGTGCAGGATCCCCAACACCGGGTCGACGAATTCCTTGACGATCGGGACCTTCTTGAGGAACTCGTCGAACTTCGTGACCTCGGCGACCATGACGGAGAACGTCTCGCTCTGCGCGGAGTTGCTCAACGTGGTCATGTAGGGCAGGTAGGAGAAGAGATCCGGCTTGGTGCCACCGGCCGGGGTGGGCGCCCACGCGATCTTTCCGCCCAGACTGGGATCTTTGAGCACGGTGTAGGTCATCGGCAGAGATCTGCTCGAGACGGCGTTCACCGTGCCCAGCAGCAGTCCGTTGCTCCAGGCGACATCGGGGTTGACGGTGATGGAGTTCCCGAACACCGAACGCGTCGCCGCAGCGGTCGGTGTTGCGCCGCCCTTGCGGCGGCCGAACGCCGGCGTGGTCCAGGCCAGCGGCGCGGTGGGTTCGGGCAAAGCGATCGCGGCTGCCGGCGCCACCACCGGTGCGGCGACCGCCGCGGGCGCCGGCACCCGGGGCGTCCGACTGGCCGGGAGTGTGGCACTGGGTTGCGGGGTGGCAAGTCTTTGCGCTGCAACGGATTCCGATGCCCGGGCACGGCCGCGCCTGGACGGCGAGTCGGTCGACGGCCGTGCGCCGCCCTGGTCGGGCCGGGCCGACCCCGTCGCGCCAGATCCCGTCGCATCCGAGTCGCGGGACACCCCGTCGGCCCAGGCCGCCGGGCTCCCGTTGAACACCGCGACACCCACACCCAGCGCGACCGCCAGACCACCGACCCGACCGACGAATTTCGCTGCCTGCATGCAAATCTCCTGGTGCTTTGGTGAGGGAATTCAACGAGGTTAGCCGAAGCGACGGTTCGGTTCCGGCCAGGTGATCCGGCGCGGAATGTTTGATGATTTCGACGAGTGAGCCTTCCCGCGGTGTTACGCTTCCGCGCTACTGCCGGCAAAGCGTAAGGAGTTCGCGGGGAATGAGCGCTTCGACTGCAAAGACCACTACCGACAGACGTCGGTACATCGTTGATGTGTTCGAGACAGCGTATGGCGAACAAATGAGGTCGCAGAGCAAAGCTTGGCGCGGGAAGTTCCGCAAGATGGCCTCGGGAGCCTTCCCCTTCTACCGCGGCAGCGCGGTGGTCTTCTATTCCGATCTCGCCGACGACAACGACCCATTCGTCAACGAGCAGTCCAGCCGTATTTGGATTCAGGGCGACCTACACGCCGAGAACTTCGGCTCTTACTTGGACTCCACCGGGCGACTCGTTTTCGACGTCAACGACTTCGACGAGGCTTATGTCGGCCCATACACTTGGGACGTACGTCGACTGGCAGCGAGTTTGGCGCTGATCGGCTACGACAAGGCAATGGCCGACGAGGAGATTCGCGAACTCATCACCGCATTCGTCCAGAGTTACGCGGCTCAGGTGAAGCGTTTCGCCGAACGACAGGACGACAGCACCTTCGCCCTGACCCTCGAGAACACCGAAGGGGTTCTCCTCGACGTTCTACGCTCTGCGCGTCAACTGACGCGGGTCGGCCTGCTCGACGGCCTTACCGAGATCAAGGACGCAGACCGCCGATTTGTGCGAAACCACATGAACTCGAATATCACCGACGAAGCACGCGCAGCCTTGGAGAAATCGTTCGCCCAGTATCTGGAGACGATTCCCGCCCATAAGCGCCAGTCCGACATCAACTACAGGATCAAGGACGCGACTGCCACCCAGGGTTTCGGGATCGGCTCCGCAGGGCTGCGGATGTTCTCCCTGCTGCTCGAAGGGCCGACCCAGACACTGGAGAACGACATCATCGTCGCCTTCAAGCAGTCGCGCCCGTCAGCGGTGACTTGCGCGGTCAAGGATCAGCACATCAAGGACTACTTCATCCACGACGGTTTCCGTGCGGCGATCTCGCGACGGGCGTTGCAGGCCCACGCCGATCCATTACTCGGCTACTCCGAATTTGACGGGGCCGGCATGCTCGTCACTGAGATCTCGCCCTATGGCGCCTCTCCTGATTGGAGCGACATCAACGACTTTGAGGAGATGTATGCACTGGTCAAGGATCTGGGAAGGGCGACCGCGAAGATCCACTGCGTCTCCGACGAGGACAGTGACCACACCCTCGTCAAGGGTTCGGCCGACGCGGCGATTCTTTCAAGCTTCGCCGGCCGGGAAGCCGAGTTCACCAAAGCTGTGACGGAGTGGTCGGAGAACTACGCACTTCAGGCGCGCGAAGACCATCGACTCTTCGTGGATGCCTTCCGGAACCGGGAGTTCCCCAGCCTCCGCGACTAGAACGTCAGCGACTCGTAGAAGCCCAGTCCGTTGCCCTTGTAGTCGTAGACCACCGTCGGTCCTGACGCCCACCACAGAGGGTCGCGGAAATGGGTGCCGTCGCGAAACTCCAGCGGCATACCGAGAGTCCCTCAAGGCTGCCTCCGCTAGTCACTAGGCTTCGGAGTAGGACAGCGCTTCGAGGGGACGAGAGCATGCCGACACAGCAGGACATCACCCTCCTAGGACTGACCGCGGAACAGGCTGCCCGCCAGTTGGCGGCCGACGGGCCCAACGAGCTACCGACGGCCAAGCGCCGCAACCTGTTCCGCGAGGCGTACGACGTCATCCGCCAGCCCATGTTGTTGCTGCTGCTGGGTGCGGGGCTGGTGAACTTCCTGCTCGCCGAACCGCTGGACGGGGCGGTGCTGCTGGCCTTCGTCCTGGTGGTCATCGCCATCTCCGTCTACCAGGAGCACAAGACCGAGAACGCCCTGGCCGCGCTGCGCGACCTGTCCTCACCGCGGGCGCTGGTCATCCGCGACGGCGCCCAGCAGCGGATCGCCGGCCGCGACGTGGTGCGGGGCGATCTGCTCATGCTCGCCGAGGGCGACCGGGTGCCCGCCGACGCCACCCTGATCGACTGCGCGAATCTCTCGGTCGACGAGTCCGCCCTGACCGGCGAGTCGGTTCCGGTCCGCAAGGTCCCCCTGGCATCAACAGCAGAGGTCGCTCCGCCTGCGGACCCGGCGGCTCCCATCGGGCGGCCCGGTGGCGATGCGACCCCGTGGGTGTTCTCCGGGACCCTGGTGGTCAAAGGGCATGCGATGGCGCTCGTCGGCAAGACGGGGGCGCAGACCGAGCTGGGGAAGATCGGCACGGCGCTGCAGAAGATCGCACCCGAGCGCACGCCACTGCAGCGCGAAATCGACCGCCTGGTCAAGGTTCTCGCCGTCCTGGGTGTGGCGGCGGCCGTGGTGGTCGTCATCGTCTACGGACTCACCCGGGGAAGCTGGCTCACCGGCGTGCTGGCGGGTATCGCGACGGCGATGGCGCTGCTACCGGAGGAGTTCCCGGTGGTCCTGACGGTCTTCATGGCGTTGGGTGCCTGGCGCATGTCGCAGCGGCACGTCCTGACCCGTCGCCCCCCGGTGATCGAAACCCTCGGTTCGGCGACCACGCTGTGCGTGGACAAGACCGGGACCCTGACTCTCAACCGGATGACCGTGCGCCAGTTCGTCGTCGACGGAGCAACGTGGACGTGCGGCGACGAACCCCTCCCGGAGGAATTCCACGAGATCGCCGAGTTCGCGGTGCTGGCCTCCCCGATCGACCCCTTCGACCCGATGGACAAGGCGTTCCGGGTGCTCGGCGAGCAGTACCTCTCCGGCACCGAGCACGTGCACGCCGACTGGGAACTTGTCCGCGAGTACCCGCTATCGGAGAAACTGCTGGCCCTCTCGCACGTTTGGCGCTCGCCCGAGGGCGACAGCTACGTGATCGCCGCCAAGGGCGCTCCCGAAGCAGTGGCCGACCTGTGCCACTTCGACGCCGCACGACTGGCGGCGCTCACCCGCGAGGTCGAAGCGGCCACCTCGACCGGTCAGCGTGTGCTCGGGGTCGCCTGCGCGCGTTTCGACAGGACCGCCGAACTTCCCACCGAGCAGCACGATTTCGAATTCGAGTTCCTCGGCCTGGTCGGCCTCGTCGACCCCGTCCGGCCGGGCGTGGCCGACGCGGTCGCCGAGTGCCGTCGCGCCTCGATACGCACGATCATGATCACCGGCGACTATCCGGGGACCGCCCTGGCGATTGCCCGCGAGATCGGCCTCGACCACGAGGCCGGGTGCATCACCGGCACCGAATTCGCGGCCATGACGGATGCAGAGCGGACCGAACGGGTCCGGTCGGTGAGCGTCTACGCGCGGATGGTCCCCGAGCAGAAATTGCAGTTGGTCCGGGCACTGCAGGCCGACGGCGAGGTGGTCGGGATGACCGGCGACGGCGTCAACGACGCACCCGCACTGCGGGCCGCCGACATCGGCATCGCGATGGGCGCCCATGGCACCGACGTGGCCCGGGAGTCGGCCGCATTGGTGATCACCGACGACGACTTCAGTTCGATCGTGGGTGGCGTGCGTCAGGGCCGCGGCGTCTTCGGCAACCTCCGCAAGGCGACGTCCTACGTGATCGCCGTGCATCTGCCGATCGTCGGGATGTCGTTGATCCCGGTGTTCGTCGCCGACTGGCCGCTGGTGCTGCTGCCCGCGCAGATCGCCTTCCTTGAGCTCATCATC
Source organism: uncultured Actinomycetes bacterium (assembly GCA_903862565.1). Taxonomy (GTDB): domain Bacteria; phylum Actinomycetota; class Actinomycetes; order Mycobacteriales; family Mycobacteriaceae; genus Mycobacterium. Next base: position 7,455 of record CAIOYU010000117.1, read on the forward strand.
GACCCTGCCTGCTCGGTGGTGTTCGAGGCGGAGCAGGCCGACCCGGAGATCATGGACGCGCCTCCGCGTCGGGTCGGCGAACCGATGTTCGGTCGCCGCATCTTGACTGTGGCTGCACTGCAGGGTTTTTCGGTCTTCTTGGCAACACTGGCGGTGTATCTGTGGGCGGTTCTGGGCGGACAACCGGACGACGTCGTGCGGTCGGTGACCTTCGCGACACTCGTCGTCGGGAACGTGTCACTGATCCTGGTCAATCGGTCGTGGCGGTTGACCGTCTGGCGGACCTTCCGGGAGCGCCGGAACCCGGCGCTGAAATGGATCCTGGGCGGCGCCGCGGCACTGGTGATCGCGATGCTCAGCGTGCCCCTGTTGCGGCGGGCGTTCAGCTTCGGCCCGATCAGCCTGTCCCAGTGGGCGGTGGCCGTGGC
>CAIOYU010000118.1 GCA_903862565.1 uncultured Actinomycetes bacterium
GGTGACGCTGCCGCCGCCGGTGCTGGTGGTGGGGGCGTTGTAGGACAGGGTGCGTTCGAAGGGTTCGGTGAAGACCGCCGAACCGTTGAGGGTTCCGTTGCTGGGGTCGGGGGTGCCGGTGGTCGGGGTGCCGGCGATCGGCCGGCCGGCATCGACGGCGACGGTGACGGTTTGGGTGGTGGTGCGGCCGCCGTTGAAGGCGGTGACGGTGAAGGTGTCGGTACTACCGGTGGTCGCGGTGCGGCGTTGATCGGTGGTCGGGGTGTAGCTGAACACCCCGGTGGTTTCGTCGATGCTGACCGTGCCCCCACCGGTGCTCGTCGCCGGGGCACTGTAGGACAGCGCCCGACTGCCCGGATCGCTGAACACCACCGACCCACCGATGACACCACGGTCAGCACTCGGATCACCCGCGACCACCGAACCGAACACCGGCGCAGCAACCGCGGTGTTGGACTGCCACACCGCCTGACCGCTCGACTTCGACAGCACGACATTTCCGTCGTCCTGAACCACCAACCGGGCCCTGGAACCAGCCGTCGGTGTGTTGGTACTCCACTGTTGGGCACCACCGCCGGTGTAGAGCACGAAATTGCCATCGGACTGCAGGACCGCGCGGTCGACGCCTTGGTTCGCGGTATCGGTAGCCCAGATCTGGCGACCGTTCTCCCGCAACGCCAAGTTGCCGTCGTTCAGCAGTGTGAGGCTGAAGATCCCGTTGGCGGCGGTCAACGAATCGCCCAGGGATAGCTGGGCGTCCTGTAATACCGCGTTCTGTGGTGCGACGGCGACGGCGACGGCGCTCGCCGCGTTCGGTAACGCTGCAACGGCAGCCGCGCGCAGTGGCTGAAGGGACACCCCCACCGGCGTTTGTTTGAGTCCGGAGGCGGACTGTGCCAGCGCTGAGGCAAGATCTGCCAAGGCAATCGGCGCTTGCCGACGGACGGACCGTATGTCCAGGCTTGTCGTGGTCAAGTTCGCAGATGCCGGCGTCGAAAAACGCCTGCCCCAGGCGCGGCGGGTCATCGCCGCCGTCGCCCACGCCAACGGCCCCGACTCCGGCGCACCCCCGGCTGGGCCGGATCCGAACCAGCTGAGCAAGGCCGAGTGCAGTCCTGACACCGGGAGAGAATTCGGGGCCGCCGTCATGACTGGAACGGTCCCGCCCATCGCGCTGGCGGGGGCGCTTTCCGACTCTGCGATCCACGTGGGTGATTCTGCGATCGACGGGGGCGTTGAGGAAGGCCACGCCGCGGCAGTCACTGCACGCGTTGGTGTCAGGTTCGCCGAAGGCGCCGGCATGCCGAGGACTGCGGGGCGCGACTCCGGCGGCGGAGGCATATCGGCCGGCCACTCCATAGGCCCCTTGCCCGCTTTCGCCAGCCCCGTCGCCGCAGCGATGGACGGGCGGCGGTTGGGCCGGTTGGTTACGTCCCGCTGGGCCGCGGCGCTGCCCCGGCTGTTGTGAGCCGGCATTGGTATGTCAGGCCTCGCCGCTTGTGGACCCCGGCGGCTGGCAGGCAACGGCGACGATTCCGGGCTTGCCGATCCACCCGGATCAGAGGGTGTGATCCTCGTAGCGTTTCGCCCGCCGGTGCGGGAGTTCGGGGAATTCGTCAAGTCCGGGTCCGCCGAACCTGACGAACCGGATGAACCGGTCGTATCCGCTGATGCCACGGCTGGCATCGAGACAACCCCGGAGCCAACGCCCAGAGCGACCGCGAGAGCACCCACCCGGCCTATGTAGCGGGCATATCGGAGAGGTGAGGAAGAGAGGGCTCTGCGATCAGTCACGGTGAAACTTCAGCCGTGGGTACGCGGAAGTCAGGTGTGGGTTTCCCAGCCTCATAGGGCGTACTAGCCACCTGAACTTGCCTTTCTCGGCAACAGGGGATGAGCAAATTTGCAACACGCCCTGCGTGAGGCAATAGTAAAGGACTGACGGCGCACTGCAAAGGTGCTTTGACGACTCGGTTTCATCGATTCTCGACCGCAGCGAATGCGGGTGCGCCGGCCTCGAAGGGCCCGTATTTGCTGGTACGTCAGGATTACGATATTCAGCAGACCGGTGGGTCATGCGGACGGGCATGCTTACCCGCCAAACGCCGGGACAGGTTCCTGGGGGATGGTCCGGGGGAAAAAGATTGGGAGAACGGTGATCACCGCAACGGACCTCGAGGTCCGCGCCGGCGCGCGCACCCTGCTGCTCGCCGAGGGGCCGGCGTTGAGAATCCAGCCCGGTGACCGTATCGGTCTGGTCGGCCGCAACGGCGCCGGCAAGACCACCACGATGCGGATCCTGGCGGGGGAGGGCGAACCGTACGCAGGAACGGTGACGCGCACCGGTGAGGTCGGCTACCTCCCGCAGGATCCCCGGGAGGGCGATCTCGAGGTGTTGGCCCGAGACCGCGTGCTCTCCGCCCGCGGGTTGGACTCGCTGCTGGCCGATCTGGAGAAGCAGCAGGTTCTGATGGCCGAGGTGGTCGACGACGCCGCCCGGGACAAAGCCATCCGTCGCTACGGGCAATTGGAGGAACGCTTCGCTGCCCTCGGTGGTTATGCGGCCGAGAGCGAGGCCGGGCGGATCTGCGCCAGCCTCGGACTGCCCGACCGGGTGCTCACCCAGCCTTTGCGCACGCTCTCCGGCGGCCAGCGACGGCGCGTCGAACTGGCGCGGATTCTGTTTGCCGCCAGCGAGTCCGGCGCCGGATCGGCCACCACGCTGCTGCTCGACGAGCCGACCAACCACCTGGACGCCGATTCCATCACCTGGCTGCGTGACTTCCTCAAGAACTACAGCGGTGGCTTGGTGATCATCAGCCACGATGTCGGCCTGCTGGCCGAGGTTGTCAACAGGGTGTGGTTCCTCGATGCGGTGCGCGGTGAGGCCGACGTCTACAACATGGGCTGGCAGAAGTACCTCGACGCCCGCGCCACCGATGAGCAACGCCGACGCAGGGAGCGCGCCAACGCCGAGAAGAAGGCGTCGGCACTGCGCACCCAGGCCGCCAAGATGGGGGCCAAGGCCACCAAAGCCGTTGCCGCGCAGAACATGTTGCGCCGAGCGGAACGGATGATCTCAGAACTCGACGCCGAACGGGTGGCGGACAAGGTCGCCAAAATCCGGTTCCCGGTTCCGGCTCCCTGCGGGAAAACCCCTCTGATGGCCAAGGGGCTGACCAAGACCTACGGGTCGCTGGAGGTCTTCACCGGCGTCGATCTTGCCATCGATCGTGGGTCTCGGGTCGTGGTTCTGGGCCTCAACGGCGCCGGAAAGACCACGCTACTGCGCGTGCTCGCCGGGACCGAGCAGGCCGACGCCGGGAGCATCGACCCCGGACATGGTTGCAAGATCGGCTATTTCGCCCAGGAGCACGACACCCTCGACAACAACGCGACGGTCTGGGAGAACATCCGCCACGCTGCTCCCGACACCGGCGAACAGGACTTGCGGGGCCTGCTGGGTGCGTTCATGTTCACCGGACCGCAACTCGATCAGCCCGCGGGGACGCTGTCCGGTGGCGAGAAGACCCGACTGGCGCTGGCCGGACTGGTGGCCTCGACCGCCAATGTGCTTCTGCTGGATGAGCCGACCAACAACCTCGATCCGGCCTCTCGCGAGCAGGTGCTCGACGCGCTGCGCAGCTATGTGGGCGCGGTCGTGCTGGTCACCCACGACCCCGGCGCGGCTGAAGCCCTCGAGCCGCAACGGGTCGTGCTCCTGCCCGACGGCACCGAGGATCACTGGTCGGAGGACTACGCCGGCCTGATCGAACTGGCCTAACGCGCGGCCCCAAGACGCTTGGGCCCTGAAACGTTTCGGCGCGGTTTCGTGGGCTGAGCCCCCACGAAAC
>CAIOYU010000119.1 GCA_903862565.1 uncultured Actinomycetes bacterium
ACCCGACGTCGACGTGGTCGAAGCCGGGGCCGGGCTACTTGCGGTCACGCTCGAGGTGTCGGGGGCGGACGTGTTCGCCTCGCCGTTGTCGGCGGCCGCGATCGGGGCACCGATGCCCAACCCGAGTCCCAGGCCAAGACCGACCAGAGCGGTCCGCTTGCCCAGTTCCTTACCCAGTGCTAACCGTCCATCACCCATAACGCACCCCTTTTTATAAGCTATTTATTAGCTTTACGGGTGTCAGGTTACAACGCGGAAGCGAACCAGAACAGGGTTTAGGGAAACCTAATTTACGCGGCTTCCCTCCCCATGAGAGCGAAGCCGCGTCACCTGGGTTTAGACGGTGGAGCTCTCCAGGTCGCGGAGAATGGCTTCCTGTGCCTTGGGCGGCAGGGTCGGCAGGATCTCGCGCACCCGCGCCTGGCGACGGGCAACGCCCTTGCGCTCGGGCATGCCGGGGGTCGCCTTCAATTGCGGCGGCACGCCCTCGACCTCTTCCAGGCCGCCGTCACCCTGGCCGGCCTCCATGGCCGCGGCCTCGGCAGCGGCCGTGGCCTGGTCCTTCTCCTCGGACATGCCGATCGGGCCGATACGACGGCCGTTGAGGAACTGCTTGACCGCAGGCTCGTCACTGGTCAGCAGAACCTCGCGGGGACCGAACATGACCAGGTGCTTGCGGTAGAGCATGCCGATGTTGTCCGGGACGGTACGCACGATGTTGATGTTGTGCGTCACGATGAGGACTGTGGCGTCGATCTGAGCGTTGATGTCGATCAGCAGCTGCGACAGGTACGCGGTACGAACGGGGTCCAAGCCGGAGTCGGGCTCGTCTACGAGGATGATCTTCGGGTCGAGCACCAGCGCGCGGGCCAGTCCGGCACGCTTGCGCATACCGCCCGAGATCTCACCGGGGAACTTGTGCCCGTCATTGGGCATACCCACGATGTCGAGCTTCTCCATCACGATCTCGCGGATCTCGGACTCGCTCTTCTTGGTGTGCTCGCGCAGCGGGAAGGCGGTGTTGTCGTAAATGTTCATCGAGCCGAACAGCGCGCCGTCCTGGAACAGAACGCCGAAAAGGGTGCGGATCTCGTAGAGCTCCTTGGCGGAGCACTCGATGATGTTGGTGCCGTCGATGACGATCGATCCCCGCTCGGGGCGAAGCAGGCCGATCAGCGACTTCAGGAACACCGATTTGCCGGTACCCGACGGGCCGAGCATGACGCTCACCTCACCCTTGGGAATGGACAAGGTGACGTCCTCCCAGATGACCGACGATCCGAATGACTTGCTGAGTCCGGTCACGTCGATAGTGACGCCCATGTGCGATCCTTCCCTACTTCACACCACCCCTGTGGTTTGAGTCACTGTAGCGCACCCAAACCGAGGCCACTTAGTTTGTGCGCCATCAGCGCCCGCCACGAAACGAAAAGTCCCCCGCGAGCGCAGGACGCTCGCGGGGGACTTTACACACACGCCATGGGCGTGGTCGCGTGGAGCCGAATTACTTGACGGTGACCTTCGCGCCGGCAGCTTCGAGCTTGCCCTTGGCGTCCGCGGCAGCGTCCTTGTTGACCTTCTCCAGAACCGCCTTCGGGGCGCCGTCGACGAGGTCCTTGGCCTCCTTCAGGCCCAGGCCGGAGACGATCTCGCGGACAACCTTGATGACGCCGATCTTCTTCTCGCCGGCATCCTCGAGGATGACGTCGAACTCGCTCTGCTCCTCGGCGGCCTCGGCTGCGGGGGCAGCGCCGGCAACGGCCATGGCGACCGGGGCAGCGGCGGTGACCTCAAAGACCTCTTCGAACTGCTTCACGAACGCGGAGAGCTCGAGCAGGGTCATTTCCTTGAAGGCGTCGAGCAGTTCTTCAGTGCTGAGCTTGGCCATTGTTATGGTCCTTCCTTACTTCTTCTTGCTGGGTGTTGGTACGGGTAGAGCGGTCAGGCGGCTTCTTCGCCGGCCTTCTTGTCCTGCAGCGCAGCGGCCAGTCGGGCCATCTGCGAAGCGGGCGCGATGAACAAGGCCGCGGCCTTGGACATGTTGCCCTTCATTGCGCCGGCCAGCTTGGCCAGCAGAACCTCGCGCGACTCCAGGTCGGCGATGGCGTCGACCTCGGTGACGGTCAGTGCGCGACCGTCCATGTAACCGCCCTTGATGACGAGCGCCTTGTGCTCCTTGGCGAACTTCTTGATCGCCTTGGCCGCATCGACAGCCTCACCGCTGACGAAAGCGATCGCCGTGGGTCCGGCGAACAGTTCGTCCATCCCTTCGATCCCGGCCTCCGCCGCCGCACGCTTGACCAGCGTGTTCTTGGCAACGGTGTAGGTGGCGGTGCCGCTCAACGAGCGGCGCAGCTCTGCCAGGTGGGCCACGGTCAGACCGCGGTACTCGGTGACCACAGTGGCCGTCGAGGACCGGAACTGCTCGGCGATGTCGGCGACCGCAACGGCTTTATCAGCCTTGGCCATGCATTGCCTCCTCGTGTGTATTTCGGATGCACCACCGAGGACATTCGGCCAGCGATCTTGCGCAGGGCCGGAAATGACGAAAGCCCCGGCGCAGATGGCCGGGGCACGTGGAACGCTGCCGTCAGGCAGCGGTCGAGCCTCGTCCTCCTGCGTGGGCCGCCTTGGCATCTGGTGAACCAGACGCTTCCGGACCTTCAACCGATTGCGCGAGCGCTTTACGGTGACCGACGGTCTTCGGTGGAACGGCCCAAGAATAGCCTGGCTGCGCCGATCAGCCAAAACGGGCGGCTGCAGCTAGAGCGACGTCGTGCGCAGCAGCGCGGCCGCGCCGATCAGCCCGGCCTCCCCACCGAGTTCGGCCGGCACCACCTGCAACCCGGTGACGAAGTCCAGCCCCAGGTATTCGCCCAGAGCCGCCCGCAACGGGTCGAACAACACCGGACCGGAGTTGGCCACCCCGCCGCCGATGACCACGAGGTCGAGGTCGCATGTAGCCGCGACAGAGGAAATCATGGCCGCCACGGCTCGGGCCCCGCGCCGGAAGGCACGCACCGCGACGTCGTCTCCCCGGGCGGCGGCCTCGGCCAGTTCCCGCGCGTCGGAGTTTTCCGTGCCGGTCCAGCCCTGCCGCCGGGCCCAGTCCACCAGGTGCGGACCGCTGGCGATGTTCTCGACGCAGCCTCGCCCGCCGCAGGGGCAGGGCTCGCCATCGGTCTCGACGACGACGTGCCCGACATGTCCGGCGTTGCCGGTGCGGCCCGGGTAGGGGGCACCGTTGAGGATCAGCCCACCGCCGATCCCGGTGGAGATCACCATGCCGAGCATGAACGCCGCACCCCGCCCGGCTCCACGCCAGTGTTCGCCCAGCGCCATGCACAGTCCGTCACCGGCGAGTTGCACCGGCACCCCGGGCACGACGGCGGCGACACGATCGCGGACGGCGAAGCCCCGCCAGGCGACGATGTTGACCGGGCTGATGGTCCCCTCGGTCAGATGAATGGGACCCGCTGAAGAAATGCCCACCCCGCTGATCGGCCGGTCCGCGGCAGCCAGGGCCTCGGCGATGGCGCGCTCCGCTGCAGCGAAGACCTCATCCGGGTTGTCGCTGTGCGGGGTCGGCTGCCGATTCTGATGCAGGAGTCGGCCATCCGCATCGACGAGGCCCGCGGCGATCTTCGTGCCACCGATGTCGAGGGCGAGGGTCAGGGATTGATCCATGTTCGTCAGTGCCTGTGGATGTTGTCGGGTTGGCGGGGGTCACCGGGGTGCTCGTAGCCGGGCGCCAACCAGACGAGCGCCGCACGGCGCTGCTCGAGCCAGATCCGGAAAGCCCGGCGGCGGGCGGCACCGCGCAGTAGATCGGCGATCTTGGCTGCGACCGGACCGAAGTCGGGCGTGGGCTCACCGGGTCGCGCGAAGCGCCGGGGGTTTCGGCGGTGGTAGTCGGCGACGGTGGTGTCGTCGACGTCGACTTCGCTGGTCACTCGGGCGAACACTGCCCGGGCGGTCGGGTCGGCCAGGACCGAGGCGGCGATGCTGCCGATCTCCAGTCGGGCGGTGAGGTCGGGCAACAGGTCCTCCACCGTCGGGGTGTCGGTTCCGGCGGTGACGCCCAGTGCCTCGGCCTCGCGGGCAATGACCCGTTCGGTGACCAGTAGTTGCGTCAGCCAGCGACGCAGTTGCCGGCCTTCGCTGGTGCCCGGCCGGGGCAGCGCGGCGGTCTGAGGGGAACTGCGCAGCACGGCTTCGCGGGCGTCGACATCGCCGATGGGCACGGGGGAACCGTCCACCGTGGCAACGAGATTCATCGGACCGTCACGTCGACGGCCGGTGTGTAGAGCAGCCGCCCGGCACAGCCGATCCGGATCAGTGCCCACCAGCGCCCGGGTGTAGCCCACGGCGGCGGGGTGACGTCGAAACCGACGTCCACGGTTCCGCCCGCCGGTAGCACCGCGCCCAGCGAGGCTGGGCCGATCCACTCCCAGGTTCCCCACGGGCTGATGAGGTGCGCTTCCAGCGCAAGGTCGGCGCGCGCTCCGGAGGCGACGGTGACCGTCAGCCGTGCAGTTCCACCGCGGGCGACGGCGACGTCGGTCGGGTCGGCCACCAGCGACACCAACTCTCCACCGGGTTCCCCGACGGTGATGACGCAGACGTCCTCCACGGTCTGGCGCCAGGCGGGGGGCACGTCATCCCCGAGCGTCAACTGTGCGCGGACCGGGTACAGGCCCGGTTCTGCATCGTCGGGCACGGTCACGGTGACCGTGGTCTCCCGATGCCCGCGGGGCGGCAGTTCGTAGGAGCGGCCCGCCATCATCCGCACCGGGGGATCGTCCGCCCACCCCTGCGGGTAGCGCATTTGCAGACCGGCGGACAGGTCGGCGTCGCTGCAGTCGCTGGCCATGCTCACGCGCAACGTCACCGTCTCGCCGGGCGCGGCGCTCACGGCTTCGGGGTGCAGGTGCGCGACGGCGGGGAGCCCGCCCAGCGGCGCCGGACCGCGATTGTGCAGCCAGTACCGGGCGTAGAGGGGCTGAGCCGGTTCGGCGTCCGGCGCCAGCGCCTGGCCTGTTGCCTCGATGACTGCGGGGCCCTGCAACCGGGCCAGCACGGTGGCGATCTGGTAGCCGTGCAGGGACAGCGGGTCCCCATGTGCGCGTGGCGCTTCGAGGAGGTCGGCGGAGAGCAGATCGGAGATCTCCGCGACGGAACTGGACATTCTGACGTCGGTTGTCTCACCGCTGGTTTCAACCAGGCGGAGGGTGACCGAACCCGGGTCGACGACGGACGCGCTGCCGGTGGCGGTGGGGTTACCGGAAGCCTTCAGCGCGCCCAGCTGCACTGCCCCGGCGGGCTCCAGCGACAACAGTGAACCGTCGGCAGCCAGCCCGCCGGCACCGCCGACGACGGGCACGCATTGCATCGGATGGTTGAATTCCGCGCTGCGCGAGGGCATTCCGACCACCCTCCAATCGCCGGAACCGCACACCAGGGAGAAGTCGAAGGTGTGGCTCCAATGCTGCAGTTGGAAATTGGAGCCGTCCGGGGACTTGCGAGCCGGCGGGTCGATCCAGGTCCCCGAGGGCCAACCGGTGCAGGACCGCATCAGCGAGGCGTGCAGGGTGCCGTCCCGTTCGACGGCGAAGCCGGGCACGCCACGGTTGATCAGCGCAACGGTGCGCGGCTCGAACTCGCCACAGTCGGCGGCCGCGTGCTGGGCGACGGTGATCTCGGCGTCGTCGAGGTCGTCCGCCAGCGCCGAGACCGCGGCGCCCAGCCCCTCCACCCAATTCCCGGCGACGATCAACACCGGCAGAGCCAATACGCCACGCAGGTCGGCATCCGGTCGCCACATCCGGCTGAGCGGTTCGGCGGGCGGCACCCACACCCGGGCCCGGCCCGTCGCAGCGAGTTGCCGGTGCAGTTCGGCGGTGTAGGAGTGATCGGCGGCCGCGAGCACCCGGGCGGTGAACGCGTTGTCGTCGGGGCCGCCGAGCGCAATGCGCGCGTCGGGCAGGTTGGAGTCGACGGCCAGGTCGCCGTAGCGGGGGCGATCAGCGCTGCTGCACGTCGCCGTCACCCCGGCGCGCACCAGCGCCACCATGAGGTCGCGGGCCAGGTCCGCCGAATCCTCACTCGGCGCAACCACTTCGGCAACGGATATCGCGCGGGTCTGCTCCCCCAGCCGCACTCGCACACACGAGGACAAGCCGAACCAGCCGTGTGCCGGGTTGTCCAGGGTCCACGGATGGTGAGCGGTGTCGACGGCGCGGTCTTCGCCGGACTCGTGATCGTGCATCAGCCCGAAGCCGCGGCCAACCACGGCGTCGCCGACCTCGCTGACCGGTAGCGCACCGGGTACCGGGCAGGGCCACCGCAGCCGCACCAAACGGTCGGCACCGGTGAAGTCGTCGATGGTGGTGCGGCAGTCCACCTCGTCGGCGCCGTCCCAGAGGGTGAGCGTCTGGGTATAGCGCAGGACCTGTTCTTCGCCCGATCCGATGGCTCCGGTGACCACGATGCGCACCCCGAGGGGACTCCGGTAGGCCTGCACGTCTGCCGCCCTCGACGAGGACGACACGAGTGGACCGCGGGGCAGTAGATGCCACGGGCCCTCGCCCGCCTCGGGATGGGCCGGGTACTCGTCGTAGACGGCGAGTTCATTGCCCACGGCACCGCCGGCGATCAGTTCGCGGCCGCGGTGCACCAGTGACGACACCCCGCCGCCGCGCGCCGGATCGACCGTCACCTTCAGATTCTCGTTGGCGATCTCGTATCCGTTCACCGGTTGCCACACCGATGGGTCGGACCCTTCGGCGAGCCGGTAGGTCCGCCATCCCAGCGAGCCGACATCCGAGGCGCGCCAGCTCACGGTGTGTCCGCCGTCCTCGACCAGTGCCGGCAGTTCGGCGCCACCGGCGTCGAGTGCCACCACACTGCCACCAACCGGTTTATCGAGATGCACGGTGGCGATTCCGGTTCGCTTGTGCGCCAACGGGTTCCACACCACGACGGATGGCAACTCGGCAGACACGGCGCTCGATAGCACCGACAACGCGCCGCTGCGGGCGGCGGTACCCAGTTCCCAGGCGTCGCGCCAGCCGGTGAGCAGGTCGAGATAAACCTGGTCGGATTCGCTGCCGGTGATGGCGTCGTGGTGTGCGCCCCAGGCGAGTTGCACCCAGGCCTTGGCCAGTGCGGCCTCCGGATATCGCGCACCACTGAGCAGCGAGGCGAAGACCGCGAAGCGTTCCGCACCCAGCACCGCGTCCTCGGCAGCCCGGTTGGCCTGCTTGGTGTCGATGTAGGAGACGTCCTTGCCGGTGTAGATCGGGTTCATGTCCCGGGTCTGCGGCGAGGCCTTGCGGGTCGAGGTGCCGGTCGAGTTGCCCTCGTGCCCCGCAAGTTCGGTTCGCACCGCGGCGAAGAACTCGCTGGGCAGCGCGCACACGAACCGGGGCCATACATACCGTGCGTTCCAGTCGTGGTGGATGTCGGTGACCCAGGCATTCGGCGGGGTGTAGTCGGTGCCTACCGGCAGCAATACGTTGCGGGTCAGCGCCACCGACTTCAGTTCGCGGAACAGCTCGTAGGTGGCGTCCTCCGCTTCGGTCAGCGAGGCCGAGGAGTCCATCCACCAGCCCGCGGCGTAGTGGGCCGGCATGTAGTGGGTGAGCAGGCCGACACCCGACGGTGCGATCCACTCGAATTCGCTGCGGAACTGCATGCGCCGCGGATCACCGCCGCCAGCCATGGGGCCCCACTGATGGTGCGGCCCGCGCGCCCAGGAACTCGACGTCAGCCCGGCATCGGCGGCCATGCCGGGGAACTGAGGGTCGTGACCGAATACATCGAGCTGCCAGGCCGTCGCCGGGAGTGCTCCGAGCACGTCGCGCTGAAAACCGATGCCGTGGACGAAGTTCCGGATCGAGGTCTCGGGCCCCGTCAGGTTGGTGTTGGGTTCGTTGTAGGTTCCGCCCATCACCTCGACGCGGCCCTCGGCGATGAACCGCAGTAAGTCCGCGCGGTCCTCCGGGTGGGCGTCGAAGTAAGGCTTCAGATAGTCGACTTCGGCCAGCACGAACTTGTACACCGGCTCACGGCGGGCCATTTCCAGATGCGCGGCGACCAGGGCGAACGCGTTGTTCTGCTTACAGCGGCCGGGCGGGTCCTCGGTCCAGACGCTGGTGTAAGCGCCCTGGGTGTTCCACCACACCGGGTCGTAGTGGAAGTGGCTGATCATGTACATCGTCCACCCGGGCTCAGCCACCTCGAACTCGAACGGCGTGGCCACGGTCTCATCGGTCAGGACCCGCGCTGCCCGTCGCTGACCCGGGACGGCGCGATCGACCCGCACCCCAACCTCGACCGTCCCGTCGCCTGCGGGCGCTATCGCCGGAACCGGCGTGCTCAGCCCGTCCCCTTCGACCCGGACCTCGGTGAGCGTGGCGGCATGGCTATACGTGACACGGACGACCTGCAACGGGGTGTCGGCATCCCCGACAAACAGGTCGGTGGATTCAGCCGCGCTCACCTGCACTCCCGCAATGTACGGGACAAACGACAACCGCCGGACCCCGTTTCGGGATCCGGCGGTCAGTCGTCGATGCGGCTACCCCTGGGCAGCCACCCGAGGACGGCTACCCAAGAACTCGGTCGACCAGAGGCGACGGAAGCCGGGCGGAACCGGACACCAGCAGGAGTCCGAAGCCGACTTTGGCCAGCAGGTCGATGACCGCGAAGACTGCGATCTCGCCACCCAGCCCGATCATGCCGGTTCCTTCGGTGCCGATCGCCCACAGGATCGGGTAGATGAACCAGAGCACCGCGAGGATGCCGAGCAGTTTGGTGTAGAGCGCGGCATGCTCGGGACCGCGGCCCGCTGCTGCTGCCCGGATCGGGCCGGCGATCATGTAGAGCACGACGAGGAAGAACGCACAGCTGATCACGTACCAGATCCAGCGGGTGTGGTCGTCCTTGCTCAGCGCCGCGATCACACCGGTGACGACCATCAGCACGTCGGCGCCGAGCACGCCCGCAACCAGGGCATTGCGATCGCGGGCCTGCAGCGGCGTGGTCAGACGCGGCAACGCCACCGTCATCAACCCGATCAGCAGAAGCGGAGTGGTGAACAGCCAGTCCAGGTAGCGGGCGTAGTACACCGTCCGCTCAGTCCCGCCGTTGTCGACGAACGTGTGGATTCCTTGCTTGCTGGCCATCGCGAAATAGGCGCAGGCCGCGATGATGCAGACGAAGGCGCTTGCGGTGACGTGGTGACGGCTCTCCGCTTTATTGCCCACGGCGACGATTGCAAGGGCACCCAAAGCCATGCCTATCGTGCCGATCCAAAGCCAAGTTGAGTTCATCGACTCACTTCCTCCCTAAACGTTTGCGCGACGTCCCGCTCTTCGGGACACCACATATGCGCAGTAATACTCTCCTTGGAACTGAAATTCCAGACTTTGCGAGCATGCACGGAAATTTGCCAGGCACGGGCCGCAGCGAGCGGGTGGGTGCCCCATGCCACCGGATCCAGGCCGCTGTGGTCCACCTCGCGAAATTAGGGCAGCTCACCCGGCATTTGGCACACTAACGAGGATGAGCTCGACCAAGCCCCACCGCGAAGTGCCAAAACTCGATCGGGTTCCGCTGCCGTTCGAGGCGGCCCGCATCGGCGCCACCGGTTGGCAGCTCACCCGCACCGGACTGCGCGTGCTGCCCACCCTCGCCGGAAAGGGCAGCGTGCAGGACAAGGTCGTCCGGCAGATCCCGCAGACCTTCGCCGACCTCGGACCCACCTACGTCAAGTTCGGCCAGATCATCGCGTCCAGTCCGGGCGCATTCGGCGAGCAACTCTCCAAGGAGTTCCGAAGCCTGCTCGATTCCGTGCCTCCCGCCGACACGGGTGAGGTGCACAAGCTTTTCAAAGAGGAACTCGGCGCCGACCCGGCTGATCTGTTCGCCTCGTTCGACGAGGAGCCGTTCGCCTCGGCATCCATCGCGCAGGTGCACTACGCCACCCTGCACACCGGCGAGGACGTCGTCGTCAAGATCCAGCGACCCGGAATCCGGCGCCGCGTCGCCGCCGACCTGCAGATCCTCAAGCGGTTCGCTCAGGTGGTCGAGTTGGCCAAACTCGGCCGGCGGCTATCGGCGCAGGACGTCGTCGCCGATTTCGCCGACAATCTCGCCGAGGAACTCGACTTCCGCCTCGAGGCGCAGTCCATGGAGGCCTGGGTGTCCGGGCTGCACGGTTCGCCGCTGGGCCGCAATATCAAGGTTCCCGACGTGCACTGGGAGTTCAGCAGCGAGCGGGTGCTGACCATGGAGCGCGTCCAGGGCGTGCGCATCGACGACGTCAAAGCCATCCGCAAGAAGGGTTTCGACGGTACCGAGCTTGTGAAAGCCCTGCTGTTCTCGACCTTCGAGGGCGGCCTGCGTCATGGGCTTTTCCACGGCGACCTCCACGCGGGGAACCTCCTGGTCGACGACAAGGGACGCATCGTCTTTCTGGACTTCGGGATCATGGGCCGGATTGACCCACGAACCCGCTGGCTGCTGCGCGAGCTCATCTACGCGCTGTTGGTCAAGAAAGACCATGCCGCCGCGGGCAAGATCGTGGTGCTGCTGGGCGCGGTGGGCAACGTCAAACCCGAGGTCCAGGCCGCCAAGGACCTCGAGGCTTTCGCGAAACCGCTGACCCTGAAGACGCTGGGTGACATGTCCTACGCCGAGATCGGCAAGCAACTCTCCACGCTGGCCGACGCCTACGACGTCAAACTGCCCCGCGAACTGGTCTTGATCGGAAAGCAGTTCCTGTACGTCGAGCGCTACATGAAACTGCTGGCACCGAAATGGCAGATGATGAGTGACCCGCAGTTCTCCGGATACTTCGCCAATTTCATGGTCGAGGTCAGCCGTGAACACCAGAG
>CAIOYU010000120.1 GCA_903862565.1 uncultured Actinomycetes bacterium
GGCGGCCTGGAGATCGCGCTGGCGTGCCATCACCGCATCGCCGCCGACGTCAAGGGCAGCCAACTCGGCCTGCCCGAGGTCACCCTGGGCCTGCTGCCGGGCGGTGGCGGCGTCACCCGCACCGTGCGAATGATGGGCATCCAGAACGCCTTCGTCAATGTCCTGAGCCAGGGCACCCGAATGCGCCCGGACAAGGCCAAGGCCGCGGGGCTGGTCGACGAACTGGTTTCCGACGTCGCTGAGCTGATCCCCGCTGCGAAGGCGTGGATCAAGGCCAACCCGGACAAGCACACCCAGCCGTGGGACGCCCAGGGCTACCGGATGCCCGGCGGCACCCCGTCCAGCCCGGCACTGGCCGCGATCCTTCCGTCGTTCCCCTCGCTGCTGCGCAAGCAGGTCAAGGGTGCGAACATGCCCGCCCCGCGGGCCATCCTGGCCGCCGCAGTTGAGGGCGCGCAGGTGGACTTCGATACCGCCAGCCGCATTGAGAGCCGCTACTTCACCAGCCTGGTCACCGGGCCGGTCGCCAAGAACATGATCCAGGCGTTCTTCTTCGACCTGCAGGCGATCAACGCTGGCGGATCACGCCCGGAGGGCATCGGCAAGACCCCGATCACCAAGATCGGCGTGCTGGGCGCGGGCATGATGGGCGCCGGCATCGCCTATGTGTCGGCCAAGGCCGGCTACGACGTCGTACTCAAGGACGTCACCATCGAGGCAGCCAACAAGGGCAAGAACTACTCGGAGAAGCTCGAGGCCAAGGCGCTCGAGCGCGGCCGCACCACCGAGGAAAAGTCCGCAGCGCTGCTGGGCCGGATCACCCCGACCGCAGACCCCAAGGACTTCGCCGGCGTCGACTTCGTCATCGAGGCCGTCTTCGAGAACCAGGAACTCAAGCACAAGGTGTTCCAGGAGATCGAGGACATCGTCGAGCCCAACGCCATCCTCGGCTCCAACACCTCGACCATGCCGATCACGGGCCTGGCCGCCGGGGTCAAACGCCAGGACGACTTCATCGGCATCCACTTCTTCTCCCCGGTCGACAAGATGCCGCTGGTCGAGATCATCCGCGGCGAGAAGACCTCCGACCAGGCGCTGGCCCGGGTGTTCGACTACACCCTGGCCATCGGCAAGACCCCGATCGTGGTCAACGACAGCCGCGGCTTCTACACCAGCCGCGTCATCGGAACGTTCATCAACGAGGCGCTGGCCATGCTGGGCGAAGGCGTCGAGCCCGCGTCGATCGAGCATGCGGGTTCGCAGGCCGGTTACCCGGCTCCGCCGCTACAGCTGTCCGACGAGCTCAACATGGAGTTGATGCACAAGATCGCCGTCGCCAGCCGCAAGGGCGTCGAGGATGCCGGCGGCACGTACAACGCGCATCCGTCTGAGGCCGTCGTGGAGAAGATGATCGCGCTGGGTCGGCCGTCGCGGCTGTCGGGTGCCGGCTTCTACGAGTACGTCGACGGCAAGCGGACCCAGTTGTGGCCCGGATTGCGCGAGGAGTTCAAGTCCGGCACGTCGAAGCCGCCGCTGCAGGACATGATCGACCGGATGCTGTTCGCCGAGGCGCTGGAGACGCAGAAGTGCTTCGACGAAGGCGTGATCACCACGACGGCCGACGCCAACATCGGCTCGATCATGGGCATCGGCTTCCCGCCGTGGACCGGTGGTGCCGCCCAGTTCATCACCGGCTACCCCGGTGGCAAGGCTGCGTTCGTGGCCCGCGCCAAGGAACTGGCCGAGCGCTACGGCGACCGGTTCACCCCGCCGGCGTCACTGCTGTAGCTCGAATCGTGTTCAGGGCCCTCGGGATTCGTCCCGGGGGCCCTGTTCGATGGGTACCTGGACAGTCGCCAAAAGTGCACGGTGGTCGGAGCCGGGAATGGTCGCCGTCCACGGCTCCGACGACGAACTGTTGCGCGTCAGAATGTGGTCGATGGGCAGCATCGGCGGCAGCCTGCCATCGGCGGGATATGTCGGAGCGAAAGCGGCGGCGTCGCGGTAACCGCTGTCCAAGATGCTGCGGAACTGGGCCATGTCGAGGGTGCTGTTGAAGTCGCCGGGGACCACCACCGCTCCTGTGAGTTGATCCAGGGTGGGGGCCACGTGGGCGATGTCAGCACGCCACCAGTCGATGGTCAGCCGCACCCTGTTCCACGTGAACAGGGTTTCCCCATCCGGGTGATGTCGGCCAACACCCTTCAGGACCGTGCAGATTCTCGGGCCGTGATCGAAGCACGATGACCCCGAGCGCTACTGTCGCGAGGACGGCTGCTGTCGCCGGTACCCAACGGCGCCTCAGCAGAGAGAAGCCAGAATCAGCGTCCCGTGATTGGTTATCTCAATCTGGCGGGCTACCAACGCCACTGAAGCCAGGACGCACGCCAGGAAACCAATCACGGTTCACCCTTGCCCTACTTCGTTGCCAACACCCCGACCAGATGCCCCCCCACAGCACGGATGTCCTCAGCGACGCGCCTGACCTCGGCCCGCTTCGTCTGCCCGGGCTCGACGACCAGCACCACCGCGTCGGCGTGGTCGGACAACGCCGACGCGACAGGACTGGAAACAGCCGGCTCCGTGGCGATGACGACCTGCTGGTAGTCGCGTTTCAGTTGTTCGATCAGCGCCGACGATGCTGCACTCGCGGCGAGATCGGGATCAGTCGCCCAATCAGCGGCACTCAGGACATCGGGCTCCCCGTCGCTGCCGTGGACCAGGCCCTCCTGAGTCGAGTCGTGGCCGGTGGCATCGACCACAACGGTCCTGTGCCCGGACAGGGCCGACACCGACGCCAGATTGGCGGCGATTGCCGCGGTGTCGACGTCGGCGTCCACCGGTGACAGCTGGATCACGTGCGGGGTGTGCTCGCCCAACCTGGCGCGTACTCGCCGGTAGGGGTCGAGGGTCGCGAGGGAATCCGCCGCAGTCGGGTCGACGGTGCCGACGATCGGCAGGTGAGCGGCTGCGGCGGCTTGCCTCGGCATCCTGACGACACGGTCGGTGGCCCACCGGATCCACACTGCCACGGCACCGGCAAGAGCAGCGAGAACAGCGAAAAGCACTCCGACGAGCACGCTTTCGGCGATGCGGGAGCGGGGCTGGCTGGCTCCGCTCACGACCTTGGTCTGCACCTTCTGGGCGTCTTCGCCGGTGGGGGACTCGAGTGCGGCGGTGTACGCCACGAACTCGTTGCCGACGGCTTCGGCGATCCGGCGAGCGCCCTCGGGGGAGGAGCCACTCACGGCGACGTCGATGATCGCGGTCTTCGGCACCTGAACTGCGCTGACGCTGGCGGCCAGGTCGCGTGCACTCACCTTCAGGCCGAGCTTGTCGACCACACGCTGGCTCACGACGTCACTGGTCATCAGTGCCACGTAGGAGTTGATGCGGCTGGAAACGACGTCGTCGTTCTGATAGGCGCTCGCGGTCGAGTTGCCATTGATCGTCACCAGAAGCTGCGTGGTGGACACGTACTGCAGCGGGACGAACACCAGCCACGCGATGCCCAGAGCCAGCACCGCAAGTGCGGTCGCCAGAAACGTCTTGCGGTACAAGCGGATCGCACCGAGAAACTCTCGTAGGTTCACAAACCCTCCAGCTCAGTTGTAAGGCCTGGTGCATCGGCACCGTCGTCAGAGACGCCATCGTCAGAGGCGCGTGACCGAATGACTGCGGCGAGGGCGCCGAAGAAGGCTCCGGTGGCCATCGCGGCAATCACGACAAGGTACAGCGGAGCGCGCAACCCCAAGACTCGCGTCGGCGGCGACGGCGGGTCGACGACCACCAGCTCGGCCCGGGGCAGCAAGCCGCCGGGCACCGTTTCGAGCGCTATGGCGTCCACGGACAATTCGTGAAGGAGAACGTCTGCCGTTCGTCGGGCCTCGTCGGCAGAAGGAGCGCTCACCGTCACCTGGAACATTGCGGTCCTGCCGATATGGCGGGCCTCGACCCTGCGGGCGAGTTTCTCCGCGGAGAGCTTCAAGCCCATATCTGCGACGACGCGGGAGGCGACACCGGTGCTACTGGCCAGCGCCGAATAGGTCTCCGCGCGCGATTGCGCGTAGAAGTCTCCGCCGTCCATGGACTGGCTCACGTCACCGGGCGTCCGGATGAACACCGTCGCAGTCGTCCGGTACACCGGTGGAAGCACGATCAACAGCACGGCCATGGCGGCGATGGCACCGATCACTCCCCACGCGACCCACCTCCACCGCGCCTGCAGGATCCGGCGATATCTCCGCAGCGTGGTGTTCATCAACGTCGTGTTCATGTTGCTGGGCGCAATCCGCTCTGCTCTAACTCTTTGACCATGGCCTGCGCCAAGGCTTTCTCGCCGGCCCGGTTGGGATTGGTCCCGTCGACGGAGATCAATCCCTTGGTGTCGGTGTCTTTGAATTCCAGGATGGGGTCGATGACGACGAGATCGTCGACTCCGGAGGCTTCTCGGAGGAGTGATTCGACGTCGGCATCGACGCCCAGATCGTCTTCGGGCTTGCTGAGCAACCGCGGTTTGACGAACACAATGCGGGCCTTCGGCCAGGTTTGATGGGCTTGCCAGATGGCGGAAACGGTGACCTGGAAACGGGTCACTGGCGGGGCGAACACGTCGTCGCGGCCGCCGTCGAAAATGACTATGTCGGGGCTGTAGTAAGTGGCCAGCGTGGTGATCCGCTCACCGAACGACGAAGACTGTCCGGTGCCCTGATTGATGGAGAACCGATTGGCGGTGCCACCACTGATGTAGCCGGTGCCCGGTTCCGCGGCGAGTTTGCAGAGCCAGCCCATCTGGGTTGCTGCCTTGCACGCGTAGGAGGCCTCCGCCGCCCCACTGCCGGAGGTGTAGGCATCGCTGATGACCAGCGCGGTGGGGTGATTGGTCTGGAACACCTTCGGACGCTGTATCTCTGCGGCGGGTGCGCTGGTCACCAGTGGGGTGTGCTGCGGTCGCACTGCGAAGCCGAGCGCAGCCACTGAGAGAACCGCTGCCACGGCGATCGCTGCGTCGGGGTGACGGGGCCGACGCCCCCGTAGGAAGGAGGGAAGCCTCATGTCTTCATCTCTGTACGCAGCCAGGCAGCGATATGGTCGGCGATCACCGATTGGCCGTCGTCGTTGGGGCCGCTCTTGTCGGCCAGCATCTGGTCGGGGCCCATCCACGGGGGATCCATTCCGTTCAGGAAGGGAACTTTCGTCTCGTCGGCGGCTTTCTTGATCTCATCGGAGATTCCGATCACGGTCGGCGGGATCGGGAGCCCCCACCAGATCGGACCGACCACCAACACCTGCTTACCCGCGCGAATGATCTTGTTGATGGCGTCGATCGCGCCCTGGGTGATGTTGCCGGTGCCGGAGAAGTTGCCGTCGTCGACCCCGCCGACCAGGACCACGGTGTGGGGCCGGGCCGCCAGAGCACGGTCCACCTGCCAGGTGTACGCGTATCCGCCCGGGCCGTCGGCGGCGAAGCCGGCACCCGGCAGCGCGAAGTTGGCCACCGACCATCCCGTCCGCTGCGCCAGCAGGGTCGGCCAGACCACCCGGTTCAATCGGCCTGCGGTGTAGGAGTCGCCCACGACGGCGATGTTCACCGCATCGGGA
>CAIOYU010000121.1 GCA_903862565.1 uncultured Actinomycetes bacterium
GCAGATCTGTCGGTGAGCTGTATCCGCGACCCGGACGGCAAGGTGCAGAACTTTCTCGTCGTGATCACCGACGTCACCGATCGGGTGGCAGCCGAGGAGCGGAATCGCGTTCTGGTGCAACAGCTTCAACGACAGACCGAGCGGCTCGCGGCATCGGAGAGAACCTATCGGCTGCTCGTCGAGAACGTCGGTGATGTGGTCTGTCACATTCGCGATGGTGCGTTCGCCTGGCTGTCACCGAATGCGGCGACGCTGCTGGGCGCACCGGCCGAACACTGGCTAGGCCGGGCAGTGTCGGAGATCCTTCCGCCGGATGATGCGCAGGCACACGCCGCCAGATGGAAGATCCTCAGCGAGGGCGGCAGCCTCCAGCAAAGGCTCCGGATCACGCCACCCGGTGGCGATGCGCACTGGATCCACATGAACGCCAAAGTCTTTCGCGATCATGAGGGTCGCCCTGATGGTGCCGTTGCCGCGTTGCGACTGATCGACGACGAGGTGGCCGCCGAGCACGCCCTCGGCGAAGCGCGCAGGCAACAGGCGGAGACCGCTGAGCGTTACCGCCGGTCGATGCAGAACGCCGCAGTCGCCATCTGCCTGACCGGCCCGGACGGTCGCCTCGACGAGGTGAACGACGCGGCATGCCGGCTGTTCGGCTACGACGCCGAAACCCTCAAGCAGAAGACCTGGCAGGAACTGACGCCGCCGGAGTACCTGGAAGTAGGTCTACAGCACCTCAGCGACCTTCGCGAAGGCCGTATCGAGTCCTTCCGGGAGATAAAGCAGTACATCCACGCCGATGGCCACCTGATCTGGGTGGATCTGTCGGTGAGCTGTCTTCGTGACGGTGACGGGCGCTTGATCAACGACATCGCCCTGATCTCCGACATCACCGCCCAGGTCGAAGCCGGACAACGCAGCACGGCAATCCCCGTGGAGATCGGTGACCATCGGGACCCACTCGGTGCCATGCAAACCGCACTTGACACCCTCTGGTCGAATCATCCCCACGTGCCCGATGACGTTCGCATGCAGATGGCGATCGCCGCCGGTGAGGTGGTTGCCAACATCATCGAGCACACCGGGGACGGTCACCCGGTGCGCATCCGGATGAGCGCGGCACTGGTCGGCGATCAGGTGCACGTGGCCTTCGCCGACAACGGCCCGCCCGCCGACATCGACCTGACGTGCGTGGAGATGCCCGACGAGATGGCTGCCCGGGGTCGGGGTCTGGCGCTGGCCCAAGCCGTTCTTGAGCAGTTGGCCCACCGCTGCGACGAGTCGGGCAACCACTGGACGCTCATCGGTCAACGCTTCGCCTGAGGTCTGTACGCCTGCCGCTGGTGTGTGCACGGGTACCCTCGGAGGCATGACGACTGCAACCGAGGGCCGGCAGGCTATGACGAAGGCCGCCCAGGATTCAGGCTGGGGCCACCGGACCAGCGACGAGCGCGGGGACGTCTTCGACAAGTCGACCGTGAGCATCCGCGTGCAGTGGGCGGGCGACAGCATCAGCGGGGCCACCCTGTTCCACGGCGGCATGTACGAATCCCACACCCGCGAACCCGCCACCGTTCGCGCCTGGCTCAAGCGCTGACACAGCCGCTAGCCCAAATCCAACGCACCGGCCAACTCACGCATCGCCGGCCGCGGATCCCACATCGGGTCGCCGCCGCCGAGCACCTGCACCACCACATGATCGGCGCCGGCGTCGAGGTGCGCGGTGACGGTCGCCGCCGCCTGCTCAATCGACCCCATTCCGACCAGAGCCCGGGCC
>CAIOYU010000122.1 GCA_903862565.1 uncultured Actinomycetes bacterium
AGCGTGGCCGTCATGGCCCACGCCCCCACCAGCGGCAGGATCAGGACACCGATCCCGAGGGCGATGGAACTGAGGGTCCCGGTCTGGAACAACGCGAGGGCGGTGCGCGCCAGCAGAACGAAGTACACCAGCAACGCCAGGCACAGAAACCCGATCAGCAGTTGGACCTTCACAGGTCGAGCAGGGGTTCCAGTCCGAGGGTGAGTCCGGGGTGCCGGGCGATCTGGCGCACCGCCAGCAGCACACCGGGGACGAAGGATGTGCGGTCGATGCTGTCGTGGCGGATCGTCATGGTCTCCCCCATGGTGCCGAAGAGCACCTCCTGATGGGCCACCAGTCCGGTGAGCCGCACCGAATGCACCGGGATGCCGTCGACGTCAGCGCCGCGGGCGCCGGGAAGCCCGGTGGTGGTGGCATCGGGGTTGGGCGGCAATCCTTTTCTGGCCTCGGCGATCAGCTGGGCGGTGCGCGTCGCGGTGCCCGACGGTGCATCGGCCTTCTGCGGGTGGTGCAGTTCGACCACCTCGACGGACTCGAAATACGGCGCCGCCTTCTGCGCGAAATGCATTGACAGCACGGCGCCGATCGCGAAGTTCGGAGCGATGAGCACGCCGGTGCCGGGGCTGGCGTGAAGCCAACCCCGAACCTGGTCGAGTCGCTGCTCGGTAAAGCCGGTGGTGCCCACCACGGCGTGAATTCCGTTGTCGATCAGGAACTTCAGATTCTCCATCACCACGTCCGGGTGGGTGAAGTCGATGACGACGTCGGTACCACTGCCGGTGAACATCGCCAACGGATCGCCGGCGTCGACTTCCGCAGTCAGCGTCAGATCGTCGGCGGCACGCACCGCGGCACACATCGCCGTGCCGACTTTGCCCTTGGCGCCCAGAACTCCCACTCGCATGGGGGCAAGCCTAATCGGCGCGGGTGCGGGCCCAAAGCTACAACGGGCAGGCCCCCCGCAGGTGCTCGAAGATCAACGAGGTCTGGGTGCCCGCCACGTCCGCGTCGGCGTTGAGGTTGTCGACGACGAACGAGCGCAGGTCGTCGGTGTCGCGGGCGGCGACATGGATGAGGAAGTCGTCGGCGCCCGCCAAGAAGTAGACGTCGATCACCTGAGGTCTGCGGCGGATCTGTTCGACGAACGCGCGAATCTTCCCCCGCGCGCCCGACCGCAGGCTCACCGACACCATCGCCTGCAACGTCAGACCGATCGCGGCAGGGTCGATGTCGGCGTGGAAGCCCCGGATGACGCCGATCTCCTGAAGACGGCGCACCCGGACGTGGCAGGTCGACGGGGCGATGCCGACGGCGTCGGCCAGGGCACTGTTCGCGATCCGCGCGTCGGCGTGCAGGATCGTCAGAATCCGGCGGTCCACGTCGTCGAGGTCAGCGGGCCGAAGATTCTTCGAATCCTCCCGTCGGCCGGGCTGTCTTGCAATTTTTTCTTCGACCACTAGGGCAATTTACCGAATCTTTGTCGGCATCATTGCCGAACAGCCGCAATATCTTCACAATTGAGGCAAGCATCCCCCATATCTAGGAGCCACAGTGCGCGTCGGAATCCCGACAGAGATCAAGAACAACGAGTACCGCGTCGCCATCACGCCGGCGGGCGTCAGCGAACTGGTGCACCGTGGCCACGACGTGCTGATTCAGTCCGGCGCCGGGGATGGCTCGGCCATCAGCGACGCCGACTACACCGCCGCCGGCGCGCGGATCGTCGACACCGCCGATCAGGTGTGGGCCGAGGCCGATCTGTTGCTCAAGGTGAAGGAGCCGATCGAGGCCGAATACAGCCGCCTGCGCAAGGGACAGGTGCTGTTCACCTACCTGCACCTGGCCGCCTCGCGCCCGTGCACCGATGCACTGCTGGCGTCCGGCACCACCTCGATCGCCTACGAGACCGTCCAGACCCCCGACCGTGCCCTGCCCCTGCTGGCGCCGATGAGCGAGGTCGCCGGTCGGCTCGCGGCCCAGGTGGGTGCCTACCATCTGATGCGCACCCACGGTGGCCGCGGCGTCCTCATGGGCGGTGTGCCCGGCGTCGCACCCGCTGAGGTCGTCGTGATCGGCGGCGGAATGGCGGGCGACAACGCCGCCGCGGTCGCCCAGGGCATGGGTGCGAACGTCACCGTGTTCGATCTCAACACCAACACGCTGCGAAAGATCGACGCGGAGTACGGCGGCAGAATCCAGACCCGCTACTCGTCGCGGCTGGAACTCGAGTCGGCGGTCAAGCAGGCCGACCTGGTGATCGGCGCGGTCCTGGTGCCTGGCGCCAAGGCGCCCAAGCTGGTGTCGAACTCCCTTGTCGCCCAGATGAAGCCAGGCGCGGTCCTCGTCGACATCGCCATCGACCAGGGCGGCTGCTTCGAGGATTCCAGGCCCACCACGCATGACAATCCGACGTTCCGCGTGCACGACGCGGTCTTCTACTGCGTGGCGAACATGCCCGGAGCGGTGCCGCGCACATCGACGTTCGCGCTGACCAACGCCACGCTGCCGTACGTCCTGAAGCTGGCCGACAAGGGCTGGCAGGACGCATGCGTGGCCGATCAGGCACTGGCTCTGGGACTCTCGACCCATGAAGGTCATCTGCTCAACGAGCAGGTGGCCCACGATCTCGGCTTGTCCTACACCGATCCCTCCGGGCTGCTGGCCTGATCCCGGTTCGCCGAGTGCGAGACTGCTGCGATTTTCCTCGCGGGTTTTCGCAGCAGTTTCCCACTCGGCGCGGCCGTTTTTAGTACGTTTCGCCCGTGAGAGCATTGAAGAGCGGTGTGCACGTCGGGGCGGCAGCAGTAGCCCTGGGACTGTCGTTGGCGGGTCCGGGGATCGGGGTGGCCGCCGCCGATGACGACGCAGCCGCCCCGAGCGTCTCGGCCGGTCGCTCGGCCGAACCCAAGACGCCGGTCCGGCACACGGAGCGGCCGCACCGCGGGTCCGACGGGAAAGCCCCCGAAGCCCCAGCGGTCCGGGCCAACCCGGTGGCCGCGGCGACGGCTACCCAGACGAGGCACCGCCCGATGCCGGCGGTTCGCCAGCGGACCATCCAACAGCGTTCCGCGGTGGCGGAATTCAGCACGGCAGCGGCGGTATCGAATCCAGCCGCCTCGACTTCGGGCGCCGCCGCAGCACAGATGACGGCTCCCACGGCACCGCGCGCTGCCCGGACCTGCGGCATCTGCGCTGCACTCGCGGGAGCCACCCCGACTCGGAGTGCTCCGAACCAGACGGTGGCCCCGGCGGTTGTCCGGGTGGCGCACGTCCTCGATGACGCCGGCAAGTGGTTGTCCACCCTGCCCGCCCGGCCCATCAACGAGTTCCTCGCCGGTGCGCTGCTGATCACCCGACGCAGCCTCGTGCCGGATGCACCCGCCGTGGCGGCCACCGCCGCGAGCACCGGGAAACTGCTTGCCGGAGTGACGGATTGGATCACCACCTTCGCCAACCTCTACCCGTGGTGGAGTGGCAGCCTGCTGCCCCGGCCGGTGCAGAAGCTCGTCTTCCACACCACCCCGGTGGCCAACCCGATGCAGGTCGAACTGGACCTGGGCAAAGGTGTCACCAGCCAGGCGATCCCGTTCACCGCCTACGACCCGGACGGAAACGCGCTGCGCTATTCGGTGGCCGCTCAGGGCAAGCCGGGCGGGCCCAGCAACGGCACCGTCGTCGTCGACTCCAAGGCCGGCACCTTCACCTACACCCCCGATGAGACCTTCACCGGCACCGACACCTTCGCCTTCGTCGCCGACGACCGCACCACCCCGCACGTCCACGCCTGGGAGAATCTGATCAACGGGGCGTACGGGTTGTTCAACACCAGCCTGGACGGCGGCCACCGGGTCACCGCGACCGTGACTGTGTTCAACAACGTCGACATCCGTCCGAACCCCGATGTTGCCGTGTACACCGACATCACCGGCGATTTCAGCTTCCTGACCTACAACATCTCGGGTACCCCGGGGCTGTCGAAAATCGCCAAGACCCTCGGCATCAGTTCCAGGCTTGACGCATTCGACGTGGTCAACGTCCAGGACGACATCTCCTACCACCCGTTCCTGTTGGCCAAGACGGCCTTCCCCGATCGGACCGCGCCGTCGGTGCCGACGTGGACCTGGTCGGTCGGGCTGCCGTTATCCGACGGACTGAACTCCTTCTCCAGCTACTACCTCGAAAGCCTGGACCGCCAGTCCTGGACCACTCGCCCCAATCTCCTGACCCCGGGAGGTTTCACCTACTCCCGCGAACACATTCCGGGCGGTTCCTCGGTCGACGTCTACAACGTCGATGCCAGCACCGGGAAGCTGACCAACGCCGAAATCGACCAACTGTCAGCCTTTATCGCGCAGAATTCGGTGGGCCGCGCGGTGATCGTGTCGGGGGACTTCGGCCAGTTCTACTCCGATGCCGGTCAGACACTGACCGCGTTCGCCGCCGCCAACGGCCTCACCGATGCCTGGGTGCAGCTGGAGTACGGCGGATCCGTACCCACCAACGCCCCGAAGTGCGCCTACGACAACAACTGCGAGCAGCCGGACAAGGTCTTCTACCGCAACGCCGCCCCGCTGGATCCCCTGGATCCGACCTCCAATCCGGTTCACCTGCAGGCGTTGAGCTACACCAACGAGGGCCGAAACTTCCAGACCGCCAACGGCAAAGACCTCTCCAGCCACCGGCCGCAGTCGGTGAACTTCGGTTACAGCGTCGATGCCGTCGGACCGATGAACGTCGACCTGGCGAACTGGATGGCCGACCTGCCGGCGCTGGCCGGCCTCCCGTTGACCGCGTTGCCGATCCCGGGCAGCCACGACTCGGGAAGCTACGGCATCACCCGTACGTCGGAGTGGGCGCTGACCGGCAAGGATGACTTCGGGATCCTCACCGAACTGCCGGGCTTGCTGCAGGATCTGGTGGTCAAGCCGATCGCCGCGGCCTGGGGTCGCACCCAGCAGGCCAACATCTACGACCAGTTCTCCGACGGCATCCGCTACGTCGATCTGCGACTGTCCAACGAACCCGACGGGCAGATCTACCTCGAACACGGATTGCGCGGACCCAACGTCGACACCGTGATCACCGATATCGCCGCCTTCGCCGACGCCCATCCCAAAGAAGCGCTGATCGTCTACGTCCAGGGCCTCAAGAACTTCACCCCGGAGGCGCACGCCGAGGTCGTGGGGAAGATGCAGGCGGCGTTCGGCGACCGAATGGCCCCCCGATCGGTCGGCACGTCGGCCACGCTGTCCGACCTGTGGGCCATCGATAAGAACGTCATCGTGGTCTACAACAACAGCACCGTCGTCGCCGCCGACCCGAACCTATGGCCGGACGACACCCTGTGGCGCCCCTGGCCGAATTATCAATCGGTGCAGCGACTTCTGGGTGCCAACGAGCAGAACCTCGCCGACCGACCCGCCGGGTCCATCTGGGGCATGTTCGGCGAGCCCACACCCAACACCACCAGCATCGCCACTGGCGTGCTCACCATCGGGCCGCGGTCGAACAAAGAATTCATGTGGAACGTGCACGCCCCGGTGCAGCAATGGATGCGCGTCAACTTCAAGAACTCGGTCAACCTCGTCACCACCGACTGGTACCAGGTGTTCTGGCCGGCGGGGTCGACGTTCGCCCGCGACGGGATCGGCGCCGTGTACGAAACCCTGGGACCGCGACTGTCGACGACGACCGTCTGAAATCAGCCTCCGCTGAGGGGGTCTGAAATCAGCCTCCGCCGGCCAACGCCGCCACGATGTCGGCCGCAGGACCGGTCGAGGTGCCCCGCCAGCGCGTTCCAGCCCACAGCGATGTCCCGTGCGGGTCCCCGGCTGCCACCGCCGCCGCCCGGATGGGCGCCGTGATCTGGTTGACCTGGGGGTAGCCGGGAGGGGCCGACGGGTCGTACCGCGCCATGAACTCATTGGCCAGGCTTCGGGCGAAGCGGCCGGAGAAACATCGCGTCACGGCTGTGTCGGTAAAGTCCTTGTCCTGCAAAGCCTGTCGATGCACGGCGTTGGTACCCGCCTCGTCGCAGAGCAGCAGTGCGGTGCCCACCTGGGCGGCGACCGCTCCCCGCCGCAGAACATCGCCCACCGTCGCGGCGTCACCGATTCCGCCCGCTGCCAGCACCGGAGCGCCGAGGCCGACGGTGTGTGCGAGGAGCACCTCCAGTGCGTCCTCCGGTGGCCTGCGGTCGGCCGCGAACACGCTGCGGTGCCCACCCGCCGCCGGACCCTGCGCCACCAGGCCGTCGGCACCTGCGGCCAGGGCCAGTCGGGCTTCATCGCCGCTGGTGACGGTCACCAGGGTGAGGACGCGGCGGTCCCGCAACCTCGCCAGAATCTCGGGCGAGGGACAGCCGAAGGTGAAGGAGACGACCTCCGGCGTCGAGTCGGCGACCACCTCAAGTTTGGCCTGCCAGTGATCGTCGTCGGGCTGCGGCCGACCGGGTTCGACACCGTATCGTCGGGCCAGCGGCCGCAGCGACTCCCGATAGGAGTCCAACTCGTCATCGCTGGCCACACAGGGTTGCGGCACAAAGAGATTCACGCCCAACGGACCGCTGGTCAGGGACCGCGCGGCAGCGATGTCGGCGGCGAAGCGCTCGGCAGTCAGGTACCCGGCAGGCAGGAATCCCAACCCGCCGCAGTTCGACACCGCCGCGGCGAGCGCCGGGGTACTGGCGCCCCCCGCCATCGGCGCACCTGCCACCGGGGTACTCAGATCGTGCAGGCTGAACGCCACCAGCTACTCCGCGATCGCCCGC
The DNA here is from genome assembly GCA_903862565.1 of uncultured Actinomycetes bacterium. GTDB lineage: Bacteria > Actinomycetota > Actinomycetes > Mycobacteriales > Mycobacteriaceae > Mycobacterium. The sequence continues at coordinate 6,770 of CAIOYU010000122.1, forward strand.
AGTTGTTGCGGCAGTGAGCGTTTCGACCGGTGCGGCCCCAACACCGCGGCGCCGAACCGGCCCGAGAGCACCTTTCGGGCGACGATGTTGACGTCCTCGACGGTCACTTCGTCGATGTGCCGGAGTGTGCTGGCGATGGTGCGGTACTCGCCGTAGTTGAGCTCACTGCGGCCTAGGCGGTTCATCCGGGATGCCGAGTCCTCCAGGCTCAGGACCAGCCCGCCGCGCAGTGAGCCTTTGGCGATACGGCACTCGGACTCGGTGATGCCGTCGCGGGCGATGGTCTCGATCACCTCTGCGGTGAGTCGCACCACCTCCTCGAAGCGTTCCGGCAGACATCCCGCATAGACGGAGAACGATCCGCTGTCGCAGAAGGTGTCGACCGCGGAGTACACCGAGTACGCCAAGCCGCGGCTCTCGCGGATCTGTTGGAAGAGCCGCGAACTCAGACCGCCACCCAGTGCGGTGTTGAGCACCGACAGCGCCCAGCGGTCCTGCCAGTGCCGGCCGGGAATCCTGACACCGAGAGTCAGATGGGTCTGCTCGGAATCGCGGCTGATCAACGTCAGGCTCGGGCGCCCGGCCAGGCGGCCGCCTGCCTTGCGCGGCGGGAGGGGCTTGCGCCCCTTCTGAAGCCGGGGGCGAAAATAGTTGCGCGCCAATGCCACGACGCGATCGTGGTCGATGTTGCCGGCCACCGCGAGCACCATGCGCTCGGGGGTGTAACGGCGGACATGGAAGGAACGCAACTGGTTTCGCGTCATCGCAGACACCGATTCCACCGTGCCGATCACCGGTCGCCCCACCGGATGCTCCCCGAACATCGCCGACAGAAAGACGTCACCGAGGGTGTCCTCGGGATCGTCGTCGCGCATGGCGATCTCTTCGAGCACGACGTCGCGTTCGAGATCGACGTCTTTGGACGCACACACGCCGTTGAGCACCACATCGGAGACCAGGTCGACGGCCAGTTCCAGATCGTCGTCAAGAACGTGGGCGTAGTAGCACGTGTGCTCTTTGGTGGTGAACGCGTTCAGTTCACCACCGACGGCGTCGACTGCCTGGGCAATCTCCACCGAGGTGCGCGTCGGCGTCGCCTTGAACAGCAGGTGCTCCAGAAAGTGCGCGGCACCGGCAACGGTCGGACCTTCGTCACGCGAACCCACGTTGACCCACAGGCCGACCGACGCCGAGCGCACCCACGGCACACGCTCGGTGACCACCCGCAGACCGCCCGGAAGGACGGTCCGGCGGATGGTGTCCGAATCAGCTCTCGACGGTCGCGGCATCAGCCGGTACGGCTTCCGCGGCAGAATCCTCGTCGACCGGGACCAGCGAGATCTTGCCCCGGTTGTCGATGTCGGCGATCTCCACGCGCAGCTTGTCGCCGAGCTTCACCACGTCCTCGACCTTGGCGATCCGCTTGCCCTTGCCCAGCTTCGAGATGTGCACCAGGCCGTCGCGCCCTGGCAGCAGCGACACGAAGGCGCCGAAGTCGGTGGTCTTGACCACGGTTCCGAGGAACCGCTCCCCCACCTTGGGCAACTGCGGGTTGGCGATCGCGTTGATCATGTCGATCGCCGCCTGCGCGGACGGGCCGTCGGTCGCGCCGACGAACACCGTGCCGTCGTCCTCGATCGAGATCGAAGCGCCGGTCTGCTCGGTGATCGAGTTGATCATCTTGCCCTTGGGCCCGATGACCTCGCCGATCTTGTCCATCGGAATCTTGATGGCGGTGACGCGCGGCGCGTACGGGCTCATCTCGTCGGGGGCGTCGATGGCCTCGGCCATCACCTCGAGGATGGCCAGCCGCGCGTCCTTGGCCTGGGCCAGGGCACCGGCCAGAACGTGCGACGGGATGCCGTCGAGCTTGGTGTCCAACTGCAGTGCGGTGACGAACTGCTTGGTGCCGGCAACCTTGAAGTCCATGTCGCCGAAGGCGTCCTCGGCTCCGAGGATGTCGGTCAGCGCGACGTAGCGGGTCTCCCCGTCGACCTCATCGGACACCAGGCCCATCGCAATACCGGCCACCGGCGCCTTGAGGGGCACACCGGCGTTGAGCAGCGACAGAGTCGAGGCGCACACCGAGCCCATCGAGGTGGAACCGTTGGAGCTCAACGCCTCCGAGACCTGACGGATGGCGTACGGGAACTCTTCGACGCTGGGCAGCACCGGCATGAGTGCCCGCTCGGCCAGCGCACCGTGGCCGATCTCGCGGCGCTTGGGCGAGCCCACGCGACCGGTCTCACCGGTCGAGTACGGCGGGAAGTTGTAGTGGTGCATGTAGCGCTTGGAGGTCTCCGGGCCGAGCGAGTCGATCTGCTGGGCCATCTTGACCATGTCCAACGTGGTGACGCCCATGATCTGGGTCTCGCCGCGCTCGAACAGTGCGCTGCCGTGGGCGCGCGGGATGATGGCCACCTCCGCGCTCAGCGCGCGGATGTCGGTGACGCCACGGCCGTCGATGCGGAAGTGGTCGGTCAGGATGCGCTGCCGAACCAGCTTCTTGGTCAACGAGCGGTACGCCGCGCCGATCTCCTTCTCACGGCCCGCGAAGCTCTCCGACAACTGGCCCAGAACCTCGGCCTTGATCTCGTCGGTGCGATCGTTGCGCTCCTGCTTTCCGGAGATGGACAGCGCCGCGGCCAGCGAGTCCCCGGCCGCGTGCGACACGGCTGCGTAGACGTCATCGGCGTACTCGGGGAACACCGGGTAGTCGGCGGTCTCCTTGGCGGCCTTCTCAGCGAGCGCGACCTGCGCGGCGCACAGTGTGGCGATGAACGGCTTGGCCGCCTCCAGACCCTCCGCGACGACGGCCTCGGTGGGCGCCTGCGCACCGCCGGCGACCAGCTCGATGACCTTGTCGGTGGCCTCGGCCTCGACCATCATGATCGCAACGTCTTGCTTGTCTGAGCCGTGGTTCACGACGCGGCCGGCGACGACCATGTCGAACACCGCCTCTTCCAGCTGCTCGACCGTGGGGAACGCCACCCACTGGGAACCGATGAGCGCCACCCGCACGCCGCCGACCGGGCCGGAGAACGGCAGGCCCGCGATCTGGGTGGACGCCGAGGCGGCGTTGATGGCCAGCACGTCGTAGAGATCCTTGGGATCCAGGCTCAGGATCGTGACCACGACCTGAATCTCGTTACGCAGCCCGGAGACGAACGTCGGACGCAGCGGCCGGTCGATCAGGCGGCAGGTCAGGATGGCGTCGGTGGAGGGACGGCCCTCCCGGCGGAAGAACGAACCGGGGATACGCCCGGCCGCATACATCCGCTCCTCGACGTCGATGGTCAGCGGGAAGAAGTCGAAGTGCTCCTTGGGAGCCTTGCTGGCGGTAGTCGCCGACAGCAGCATGGTCTCGTCATCGAGGTAGGCGACGACGGCGCCGGCGGCCTGTTGGGCCAGTCGGCCGGTCTCGAACCGGATGGTCCGGGTGCCGAAGCTCCCGTTGTCGATGGTGGCAGTTGATTCGAAGACGCCTTCGTCGATTTCAGCAACAGACATATGTGTCCGTAGTGCCTTTCTGTATTCACTGTTCATTTGGCGTCGCCACACACAGTGAACCCGGCGCTAGCCGGGACCCAGATACCGCCCCGGATACGAACACGGCCGTCGATCGAAGCGGCCGGGCCAGTCAAGTGAGAGATGGGCCCGGCTGCCACTACCGAAGACCGCCCGAATCAGGGAGGTCTCACAGAGGGAGACGCAGGAACGGGACACGCGGGCATGCGCGACCGCACCCTATGCCCGAGCCGAAAGCTCGAGTTGCTCCTATGTTACACGGCGGCCGAATCAGCCGCCGACCGCGATCAGCGGCGCAGGCCCAGCCGCTCGATCAGCGACCGGTAACGCTGGACGTCGACCTGGGCGACGTACTTGAGCAGGCGCCGACGACGGCCGACCAGCAGCAGCAGACCACGCCGGGAGTGGTGGTCGTGCTTGTGCTTCTTGAGGTGCTCGGTGAGGTCGGAGATGCGCTTGGTCAGCATCGCCACCTGGGCTTCCGGCGAACCGGTGTCGGTCTCGTGCAGACCGTACTGGCCCAGGATTTCCTTCTTCTGCTCAGTCGTCAGCGACACGTAATAACTCCGTACTATTTCAGTCCGCGGGAAATACGAACGTGGCCACCGCGAACTGCAGCCCACGCCGGAGGCAGACTCTATCAGCGACAGGCAGATTGACGCGAATCAGCGCTGAGCAGCCAGGACCGCCCTGGCCTTCTCGGTGTCGCGGCCCATGGCCTCGATAAGGTCATCGATGGAGGCAAATTTCTTCTGACCGCGCAGCCGGGCCACGAAGTCCACCGCGACGTGCTGTCCGTACAGGTCGGCGGCGGTGTCGAGGACGAACGCCTCGACGGTTCGGGTGCGTCCGGAGAAAGTCGGATTCGTACCGATGGAGACCGCCGCGGAGTAACGCTCGCCGGGGACGACCGTGCCGGTGCCCGGGCCGTGCCCGAGCACGGTGAACCATGCGGCATACACGCCGTCGGCGGGTATGGCCGAGTGCATCGGCGGGGCGACGTTGGCTGTGGGGTACCCCAGGCCGCGGCCACGTCCGTCGCCACGCACCACCACGCCCTCGACCCGGTGCGGCCGACCCAGCGCTTCCTCGGCGGCCACCACATCGCCGGCATCGACACAGGCGCGGATGTAGGTCGACGAAAAGGTGACCGTCTCGCTCCGGTGGTGCTCGGCGACCAGCGACACCGACTCGACCGCGAAACCCAGCCGGTCCCCGCCCTTGCGCAGGGTGCCGACATTGCCGGCCGCCTTCTTGCCGAAAGTGAAGTTCTCCCCCACCACAACCTCGAGCGCATGCAGTCGTTCAACGAGGAGTTCGTGGATGTAGCGCTCCGGGGTGAGCTTCATGAAGTCGCTGGTGAACGGCATCACCAGGAAGACGTCGATGCCCAACTCCTCGACGAGTTCAGCGCGGCGGGCCAGCGTGGTCAGCTGCGCCGGATGGCTCCCGGGGAACACCACTTCCATGGGATGCGGGTCGAAGGTCATCAGGACCGTCGGCACGCCGCGAGCCCGGCCCGCCTTGACCGCGCGGGCGATCAGTTCGGCATGGCCGCGGTGGACGCCGTCGAACACCCCGATGGTCAGAACGCAGCGACCCCAGTCCGAGGGAATCTCGTCCTGCCCGCGCCACCGTTCCACGTCCGCAAGCCTACGGTCGAAAGGCGCGCGGCCCCAAGCGCTACAGCCCCGAAAGCTTGGAGAACGCCGTCGCGATCTGGTTCAGGACCTGCGCCTGCTTCTGCAACTTCGCGATGGCGTCGCGCAGGGGCCTGGTCTGCACCCGCGGACGGTCGCCGACCCTGGCGGGATTCGCGGCATCGGTCAGGCTCGGCTGAGCATTGACTTCAGTCGGCTTCGGCTGGTTGTCGGCGCCGGTGGGAGCCTGCCGGGTCTCCGAAGCCTCGGCGGGCTTCGCCTGGCCCTGGTGCGCCCGAGACTCCGAGGCCTGCTTCTGCACCGCATTGGTGATGTCGGCCGCACTGACCGCGGGAGCGGGGCCGCACCCCGAGCCGGAGCAGTTCGAAGGATCAGCCGAGGCGATGCCGGAACCCAGACCGCCGGAACCCAGACCAATGGCAACACCCACACCCACGGCGGCGACGGAAAGTCGCGTTGACTTCTTCACAGTTGTTTCATCCCTCACGACGGCCGGATTGACCTCACCGACAATACCGATGAATCTCGGCGCGCGGGCAAACTGACTGTTCAGGCTTGACCCAGGAGACGCTGCGCGGCATCCCGGCGCGGGCGATCTACGCAAACATCGTGATGGCGGGCTCTGACCCACGCGGACGTGAATCCTCCCGCTAGCTCCGCGGAGAGTCGTCGATGATCGTCTGGAGCAACCCAACGATTTGCTGCTGACCGGCCGCGGCGGCGTCGAGTTTGCCGCGCAATTCCATGAACCCGCGGTCAACGGCCTCAAACCGCTGGTCAAACCTGCGGCCCAGGTCTGTGAAGTCCTCGCGCAGAGCGTTGAGGCTCCCCGTAGTCGCCCGCCGAAAGTCGGTCATCTCGGCCCTGACATCGCGCACGTCGGCCTTGGTCGCACGAACGTCGGCCCTGGTCGCACGAACGTCGGCCCTGGTCGCACGAACGTCGGCCCTGGTCGCACGAACGTCGGCCCTGGTCGCACGCAGTTCGACAGCGAACTCACTGACGTCGCGGTCAGCAGCGCCCGCGAGAATACGAGCAGCCGCTGCATCTTGCGTGTTGGCGCGGACCCGCTCATCGAGGTCGCGAACCTGCTTCTCAACCGCGTTCAGTCGTTCTTCGAAATCCTCCTGGCCCACGGTCCGAGAATATCGGCGTTCGGCCGGCTACGGCATCTGCTCCGACGAGCTATCCACAGGAACGGCTGGCTGTCACGGCGTCCCCGGCCGGATCACCGCCGCCGACTTCTGGGGATGAGCCGATAGGACCCAACGCCCGTCTCGTGCCGTCGGGTGCTGCGCTACCTACCGAAAAAGTTTCGAGAAGACGTTCTTGACCTGATTGACAATCGTCGCCTGGGTTTGCGCGATCGTCAGCGGGATCGGCTTTGGTCGGGCCACCAGCACCGGAAGGACAACCCCGGGGGCGACGAGAATCCCCGGCGTTTTCTTCTCGGCGTTGCCAAGCTTCGTCTGCACGTCCGCGAGTGCCGTTTTGCGCTGCTGCACCGTGGGTCCAGCGGGTGGGGCCGCCGGCCTGCCGGCGGCTCGCGTCGCTTCCACCTGCTGCCGGAACTTTTCGAACTGGGTGAGATCTATCGGGGGGGCAATCGGGGGCGTAATGATCGGGTATTCGATGGGCGGGGTGCCGATCGTCGGGTCCTCGATCGGAGGCGTCCCGATGGAGGGATCCGGACTCTGCACACTGGGCGGGTTGGCCGACACACAGTGGTCTGCGTCGGGTCCGCACCCAAGAGGCGCGGCAGCCGAAACGCCTGCACCGGCTCCCATCGCCACCCCGACGCCGACGGTGGCGACCACCAAGCCGCGAACCCGTCGCGACCGTGTTAGTTGAGTCATGATGCCTCATTTCCAGATCAAAGAGCGTTTGCTGTGGACCGTGCACCAGTAAGGAAGAGCTTGTTCAAAATGCAATGCCCGGGCAAGCAGCGATTTGCTGGAGAAAGGACACGCGCCACTCACGCGCGTGTGATCGACCTCATGGCTTCCTGGTTGGCCCCGGCGATCTGTCGAAGCTTGTCCAGGACTTCGTTCACCGCGGCTTGCTGCTTCAGAAGTTCGGACTCGGTAACAGACGCCTGGAACCGCTGGGCCGCGATGGCCTTCTCGAAGGCCTTTGCGTCCATCTCAGCCTTCCCCAGTTGATCTGCCGCAGCTTGTTGGCTGATCGCGCCGGCACCAAGCCCCGATACGATACCGGACAGTGGAGTTGTTGGCTTAGGCAGTGACACGGCGTGTGGGAAACCGCCGGGAACCGACTGGCGGACCGAGTCACGGAGCGTCGCAGGCGGGACTCGCGGCGGGGGTGCAATCGGCTTGAGTCCGAAGGGGTTAACCAGACTCTTCACCTTCTCGAGCCACTGCGACTGGGGCTTGACCGCCGGCGGCGGCGTCACGACGGGCGGCGTCACGACGGGCAGGTTAATGCTCGGCGGATCGACGGAAACGCAGTGATCCACACCGAGGCCGCAGGGCGCCGGGGCGGCCGTCGCGATACCCGAACCGGTCGCCACTGCGAATCCCACGCCGACGACGAAAATGGTCGCGACACCAATTTCTCTACTTCGCATGATATTCCCCCTCTGGAATAAGGTCATCACAGGGATCGACCGAGTCGCACACCATGTACTCACAGAGGCTAGCAAACCTTAGAGCCGCATGAGACGTTCTGTATAAATGGCATCAGGTGCACTAATGCGGAGTCCGATGCCATCGAGTCGGCCTATCAGCAAACTGCACCGATAGTCAATGAATCGGTGGATCAGTTAAGGAACTAGTCCTCCAGCGTCGCCGGCCGGATCACCACCACAGATTTGGTGCGCGCTCCCCGGTCTTCGAGCAGTGCGATCACCCGGCCGTCGGGACCGGTCGCGGCCCAGACGCCGTCAATGCCCGCGGCGGACAGCGGCCGGCCCTGGCTGGCGTCGTCGGCCTGCTCGGTGGTGATGTCGCGACGAGGGAACGCCAGCAGGCAGGCCTCATCGAGGCTGTAACTCAACGATGCATGGTCGGCCAGTTGTTCGAGGGTGCGGGCATGGTCCAGGCCGTACCCGCCGACGCGGGTGCGCCGCAGTGCGGTCAGATGCCCGCCCACGCCCAGGCCGGCCCCGAGGTCGCGGGCCAATGCCCGGATGTAGGTGCCCGAGGAGCAATCGACCTCGACGTCGATGTCGACAAAGGGGCCCTCGCGGCGGATGGCCAGCACCTCGAACCGGTCGACCCGGACTGTGCGTGCGGCGAGTTCGACGTGTTCACCCTCGCGGACCAACTCATAGGCGCGCTTGCCACCGACCTTGATCGCGCTGACCGCGGAGGGCCGCTGGGAGATCTCCCCCCGCAACGGCGCGATCGCCGCCACGATCGCGTCA
>CAIOYU010000123.1 GCA_903862565.1 uncultured Actinomycetes bacterium
AGGCCGGAGTTATCGGGGAAGACGAACCACGAGCCGAAATAGGCCGGGTAGAGCCACGGGTCGCACAGGATGCTGCCCGCCTCGGTGTCGATGCGGAAGCCGGCGTGGCCGATGCTGGTGACCTGCATGGATCTCCTTCCATTGGGTGACCGAGCCAAGTTGAGTTTAACCGGCCGTCGGCGCACTAGTCTGACCCCTGTGGAGCCGGCATACAGGACCGTCATTGCAGGAGTTCATCTTCTTTGGCTCACCCAGGGGCTGCGCATCACCATCACGGGCATGGAGAACATTCCGTCGACGGGCGGCGCGGTCGTGGCGATCAACCACACCGGCTACCTCGACTTCACCTTCGCCGGGCTGCCCGCGTTCCGGCAACGCCCGCGTCGGCTGGTGCGGTTCATGGCTAAAGAGGAAGTGTTCGACCACAAGATCACCGGGCCGGTCATGCGTAGCCTGCGCCACATCCCGGTCGACCGGACCAGTGGCGAGGCGTCCTACGGCGCGGCGGTCGCAGCGCTGAAAGCCGGCGAACTGGTGGGCGTCTACCCGGAGGCGACAATCAGCCGCAGCTTCGAACTCAAGGAGTTCAAGTCCGGCGCGGCCCGGATGGCGATCGAGGCCGACGTCCCGATCATCCCGCACATCGTGTGGGGCGCACAGCGCATCTGGACCAAGGACCACCCGAAGAACATGTGGCGCCCGAAGGTGCCCATTTCCATCGCGGTGGGTGAGCCCATTCCGCCGACGCTGCCGCCGGTCGAGTTGACGGCTCTGCTGCGCTCCCGGATGCAGCATCTGCTGGGACAGGTGCAGGACGCCTATGGCCCCTACCCGGAGGGCGAGTACTGGGTGCCGCACCGCCTCGGCGGCGGCGCGCCGACGATGGCGCGGGCCAAGGAACTCGAGGCCGCGGAGTCTGCCCGCCGTGCTGCCCAGCGTCAGCTGCCACCCGGTGGCGGGGCACGGGGTTAGCGTGGCGGAACCCGTCTACCGCGCCATCGAGATCTCCGCGGCGGTCGCCGCTCGCGCGCTGGGGACCAAGATCACCTACCAGGGCCTGGAGAACATCCCCGCCCGCGGCGGCGCGGTCATCGCGATGAACCACATCAGCTACATCGACTACCTGCCCGCGGGGCTGGCCAGCCGCCGGCGTCGTCGCCGAATCCGCTACATGCTCAAGGCCGAAGCGCTGGAGCACGGGGCCGTCGACTACATCATCAGGCATACGGACTGCATCCCGGTGGACCGCATGGCCGGCGCGGGTGCCTACGCCGAAGCGGTGCGCCGCTTGCGAGCCGGTCAACTGGTCGGGGTGTTCCCGGAGGCCACGATCAGCCGCAGCTTCGAACTCAAGGAGTTCAAGACCGGCGGCGTACGCATGGCGCTGGAAGCGCAGGTGCCCATTATTCCGATGATCCTCTGGGGAGCCCAGCGAATGTGGACCAAGGGAAATTCGAAGAGCTTGGGACGCAAGAAGATTCCCTGGACCATTCGGGTAGGCGCACCGCTGCCACCGGTGGGGACGGTGACCGAACTGGATGCCCGGCTTCGCGAGTCCATGACCGAGATCCTTCATGAGGTACAGGAGCAGTACCCGCATCCGGCCGGTGAGTTCTGGGTGCCCGCTCGCTTGGGCGGCGGTGCTCCCAGTCTCGAGGAGGCTCGGCAACTAGAGGACGCGGAGGCGGCTGAACGCGCCCGCCTTGCCGCGGAGCGGGACTGATGCCGCCGGCCCTGATCGCCAGCGATGTCGACGGCACCCTGCTAGACCCTGAAGAGCGCATCACCCCGCGCACTCGTGAGGCGATTCGGAATGCCGTGGCCGCCGGTGCCCAGTTCGTCCTGGCGACCGGCCGTCCGCCGCGATGGATCCCCCCGGTCGTCGAGCAACTGGGGTTCGCCCCGATGGCGGTGTGCGCCAACGGGGCCGTGGTGTACGACGCGGCCAACGACCGTGTGGTCTCAGCCCGGGAACTCTCGGTGGACATGCTGACCGAACTGGCCGAGATCGCCGCCCGGGCGGTCCCGGGCGTCGGTCTGGCAGCCGAACGGGTGGGCCGCAGCGCCCACGACAGCGCAACCCCGCAGTTCGTCAGCGCCCCCGGCTACGAGCACGCGTGGCTCAATCCGGACAACACCGAGGTGTCCCACGAGGACCTGCTGAGTTCCCCGGCTGTCAAACTGCTGGTTCGCAAACCGGGGATGCCCAGCTCGGAGTTGGCGGCGTTGCTGACCAGACATGTTGGCGTGCTGGGGGATATCACCTATTCCACCAACGACGGTCTGGTCGAGGTCAGCGCGATCGGGATCAGCAAGGCTCTCGGCGTGCAGGAGGTCGCCCGGCCGTTGGAGATCGCCGCCGAGGATGTGGTGGCGTTCGGTGACATGCCCAACGACGTGCCGATGCTGCTCTGGGCCGGCCACGGCGTGGCGATGGGCAACGGCCATCCGGAGGCCAAGGCTGCGGCCA
>CAIOYU010000124.1 GCA_903862565.1 uncultured Actinomycetes bacterium
ACACACCTCCAAAGGCATCGCAGCGCAGGTCAACCTCTCACCGCGCACCGTCGATTCCCACTTGACCCGGGTATTCCGCAAGCTGGGCATCACCCGGCGAGCCGCCCTCAGTCAAGCCCTGGCCGAAGACGATTACCCGGGAACCGACGCGGGTTGATTCTGGCGCGACCCGAACGGGGTTCCCCCGCCCCTGCGGGCGGTCTGACAGCAGGGGATCGGGCGGGGTGCGACCATCCGCGCCCGCACGGTCATGCCGCCGTCAGGAGCCCTACCCAGCGGCGCCTTGATCGCCGCTGTAACCGTATTGGCCAAAGGGATTGCCCCTAGAACCGCCGGCGCCCCCGGCGCCCAGCGGGACACCGCCATTTCCGCCGTTTCCGCCAGTTCCGCCCGTACCCGTAGAGCCAGAGACACCGGTAAATCCATAGACCGTATACGTATAGCCGTAATAGGTATAGGTGAAGTTTTCATAGTTGTAGCCTTCCGAACCTTTGCCACCGTTGCCACCGTGGCCGCCGGTCCCGCCACTGCCACCGTAGGTTTGGCCGACGCCACCGGTGCCACCATCACCGCCATTTCCGCCGATCCCGCCCGCTGCGGGATTGCCGTAGAACGCAAAGCCGCCATAACCGCCGGTGCCCCCGTAGCCGCCTACGCCACCAACACCACCGGTCTGCCCGGTGCCGCCGACGCCGCCGGCGCCCGCCTGACCGCCGGCGCCGCCGGCTCCACTGGTCCCACTGCCCCCGGTGCCAGCCAAGCCGTTGTAACGGCCACCATCGCCACCGGCACCGCCATATCCTCCGACACCGCCGGCCCCACCGGTTGTTTGGCCTGCACCCCCGGCCCCACCCGCTCCGCCTAGCCCGCCGATCCCGCCGGTCCCCCCGTCGACGCGGGAGCCGGTATAGCCGGCACCGCCGTGGCCGCCCTGGCCGCCGGCCCCGCCAGCCCCGCCGATGACACCGGCGCCGCCGACACCGCCTTGCCCACCGTAGCCACCCGGGCCCCCCGTTTCGCCGCTGATTCCGGTATAGCCGAAGCCTCCGAGACCGCCGGCCCCGCCGGCCCCGCCGTTGCCGTAGTTGCCACCGGCGCCGCCATTACCGCCGTTACCGCCTGCCCCGGCCGTTTCGCCGCTGCTTGCGGCATAACCGGTGTAGCCGTCGCCGCCGTTGCCGCCGTTACCGGCTGGGGTCGTTACCGTGTTGCTGCCCGACGAGCCAGCAGTACCGGCACTGCCGCCACCGCTACCGCCGGAACCCGCGGCGCCGGCGGCGCCCCCGGCGCCCGCTGCGGTGCCGGAATTGCCGCCGCTGCCGCCGTTGCCGCCGTTGAGTGTGGTGCTATCCCCGTCAGCACCATCTCCGCCGTCGCCACCGGGGGTGGCGTCGCCGCCGTCGCCGCCGTCGCCGCCGTCGCCGTTGGTTCCCGAGGTGTACCCGGTGGCGGTGGCTAGACCACCTGCCCCGCCTGCCCCGCCTGCCCCGCCTGCCCCGCCATTGCCGCCGTCGGTGCCGTCGCCGCCGTCGGCCCCGGCCGTCGCACCATCCTCCCCGTCGACCCCGCCGCCGTTGCCGCCCACGCCGCCATTGCCGCCATTGCCGGCGTTGCCGCCGTAACCCGAGATGGAACCGCCGGCCCCACCGGCTCCACCGAACCCGCCGACCCCACCGACCCCTCCCGCTCCGTCGGTACTCGCAGAGCCCACGCTGCCGGCCACACCTTCACCGCCGTTGCCGCCGTTACCGCCGTTACCCTGGGCGCCGCCGGCGCCGCCGGCACCGCCGTTGCCGCCGCCCGTGTCGTAACCGTCGCCGCCGGCAGCGCCATTGCCGATCCCGGTGGTGGTGATCGGGGCGCCGGTGGCGCCGGTGGCGCCTCGTGCCCCGCCTGTGCCGCCTCTGCCCGCGTCACCGCCGGCCCCGCCGACGCCTTCGGTGCCCGCATCCCCGCCCTGGCCGCCGTCGCCACCGTCAGGGGTGGTGGCGTCTCCATCAGCGCCGTCGCCGCCGTCAGCGGGTAACCCGGCGGCCCCGCCGGTACCACCGGCCCCGCCATCACCGTTGATGCCCGCGGCGA
>CAIOYU010000125.1 GCA_903862565.1 uncultured Actinomycetes bacterium
TCAACACCTGGGTCACCGTGCATGGCTTCGCCCGCCTGTGTCTGGATGGAGCAGCGAAACTTCCGCCCGGCTCCACGCGGACCGACGCACTGGAATCCCTCCTGGACTTCGTGGTGGCCGGGCTCTGCGGGTAGGAAGGCCCGACCGGTGGGTGCCCTGCCCTCATCAGCGCGGCACTTCAGAAGCCCCAGCCCGAGATGCGTACTACGTTTCCGTAAGAGCGGGACAACCCGCGAGCCTGGCCTCCGTGCCGGCCGTACTGGCCCGGCTGGACCGGTTCGAGATCGACGACGTCGTCCGAAGCACAGCGGCGGCCTTCCAGGATCCGGGCCTGCGAACACTCGACGCGATCTATCTGGCGACAGCAACCGTGGCGGCCTCTGTGGCAAGTCTGGAGGCGTTCGTCACCCACGACAGCCGGCTGGCCAAGGCTGCCGGTGCATTGGGAATGACGACAGCTGCACCGGGGATCCGCTGACGAGGTACACCACCGCCCCCAGGCAACGGTTCCTGTCGTAGCCCACATGGAACCCGAGCGGCGATACACCGAAGTTGGGGTGAGCCTGCCCTCGCGTCGAGTTCACTTCACGGTGACATTCAGTTCAGATCGGGATTCTGCGCGCCACCGAGCATCATCCGGCCGGCCGCACCGTGGTCGAGGGAGAACGAATCCTCGGTCCAGCCCTCGCCGAGCAGTCGCACCGACATCGACAGCGCCCGGGTGGCGCACGAGTAGTACAGGCTGGGCAGCAGGCCGTCGCGCAGCAGCAGGTTGGGCAGGAAACCGGTGAAGCAGATCGACTCGTCGCGGTAGGCGTAGCTGCCGAATCCGTAACCGGCCGGGTTGGACGTCAGGTCGTCGCGGTTGAACTCCAGCGCCAGCCGGATGCCGGCCGACGGCGAGGCCACCTTGTACGGGAAGCGCTGCACGATCCGCAACCCGTTGCCGTAGAGCGGGTGCGGCTGATCGCCGATGAACTGGCACAGCGAGGATTCCGTTCCGTAGGGGAACTCGACGGCCAGGCCCAGCCCGCCGGCGCTCGCGCCCACCGACGGCGGCTCCATCATGTGCCGGTGCACCGCATCGGCGAAATCGGACTCCGCCAGGTTCAGCGGCTGCGCGCCCGCCACCGGGAACACTTGCGGCGCAGCATGGATCATCTCGTCGGGATCCAGACGCACACCGAGTTCGGGGTGCCCGCTGATCGCGAAGCAGCCGTCGTGGCGGTCGTCGAAGTCCTCACCGAAGATCGGAGCCTCGGCGAGTTGCATCACCGCCGCCGCGCCCAGCAGCATGCCCATCCACGGCGCGACCTCCTCATGCACGCGGACCAGCGAACACAGGCTCACCGTCCCGGTCTGCGGGTCATAGACCGGCCCGGCCATCGACGCACCCGCCATCGGGCCGTCGTTGAGGTCGGCCAGTGCGGCGTCGGTCAGGTCCAGATCGGTCACCATCTCGGTGCGCACGCCGATCACATAACCCACCAGCCCGTCGGGGGCGGTCTCCTCGCCGACGATCTCGATGGTCTGCGCGTTGTGGCCGGCCCACCAGGTGAAGCCGGTCGGGGTGCGCACCGCCCACTGATCGTCGACCTGCAGTTGCTCGGTGTAGAGGAAGTCGATGACCTGCTCGCCGGCATTCATGGGGCTGAGGCTACAGCCGTGCGGTGGCGCTGGGCTTGGACCCAGA
>CAIOYU010000126.1 GCA_903862565.1 uncultured Actinomycetes bacterium
GCGGGGCCGCGGTTCCCGCGACGACCTCCGCCGGCTTTCCCGTCAGCTTCGCGACCGGGACCGGTAGGGGAGAGTCGTCGAGGTTGAGCGCGACGATCAGCGCATTCCCATCGGCAGCGGATCCGGCCCGGCTTTCGTAGATGTAGCGGGTGTTGTCCAGTTGCAGGGCCGTGGTCCGGGCCTCGTGCAGCCATGGATGCCGGCGGCGCAGACCGATCAGGAAGCGGTGCAGGTTGAGCGTCTCGACGGCGGCATCGCCCACCTCCAGTGGAGGTGAGCCGAATTCGGGCCGCACCGCGTCGTCCCCACCGGCCCGCTCCTCCTTGATCCCGAGGTAGCCGAACTCGTCACCGGCGTAGACCGTCGGCACCCCGCCGGTGGTGAACAGCAGCACCAGGGCGTGCGCGAGGTGCTCGGGGCGTTCCAGCTTGCTGGCGATCCGGGTGACGTCGTGGTTGCCGACGAAGGTCTGCGGCGCGAAGCGATCCAGAAACCCGTTGTGACGCTGCAGCGCCCAGTCAAGTTCGTGGAAGTTCCCGTCGTTGAGACTGCTCCAGATGGCCTTCCACAACTCGTACTGCGTCACCGAGTCGACACCCGAGTCGGTGACGAATGCGCCGTAGTCGCCGTGGATGACCTCCGCGACGAACCAGGCGTCGGGGTACTGCTGACGCACCCGGGGCAGCACCTGTGCCCAAAACGACTCGGGCACAGCGTAAGCGGCGTCCAGGCGCCAGCCATCGGCACCGCGGGCCAGCCAGTGCGTCAGCACCTCGACGGTGTAGTCGACGACGGCAGGGTTGCGGTGATTGAGCGTGATCAGGTCGCCGTGGCCCTCAAAGGCGTGAAACCGTCCCGGTCGTCCGCGGAACCACGTCGCCGCCGCCGGGTCATCGCCCTGCACGGCCGCCCGGTAGCGGGGGAATTCCGTTCCCACGTGGTTGAACACGCCGTCGAGCAGCACCCGCAGTCCGCGTTGGCGGGCTTCGGCGATCAACCGGTCGAAGTCGGCGTCGTCGCCGAGGCGGGGGTCGATCCGGAAGTGGTCGGTGGTGTCGTAGCCGTGCGAGCGGGAGGCGAACACCGGGCCCAGCGCGATACCCGATGCCCCGAGGGAGATCGAGTGGTCGAGCCAGTCGATTATCCGGCCCAGCCGATGATCGTCAGGGCCGGGCGGGGGATCTGCGGGGAAGGCGCCGACGAATCCCAGGGGATAGACGTGCCACCAGATCGCGTGGCGCACCCAATCCGGCACGATGGTCACTGTACTGCCCATCGAGCCCTCGGCGACGGCGAAAAACAGGCACGATCCGCGCCGTTGGTTCACGCTCGGCGAGGAGACCAGTTCTGATGAAAGACAAGCTGGCGTTCACCGTCGAGGCCTGGTCGGACGTCGACGTCGCACGCCTGCGGGAAACCTACGGACCGCTGGCCGAGTCGGTACGCGCGTTGGTGGACGCCACCATCCGCACCGAGGCCGACGCGACGACGGTCGCGGAGGTGAAGCAGGACATCGACGCTGCGGTGGCCCGGTTGCGGCAACGGCAGATCGACGGCGCGTTCGGCGTCCGCGTCAGCTCCAGCGGACAGGGACTCAGTTGGGGCAACGCCGTCATCGGCCTCCGCAACGCCCTGGCTCCGCCGGTGGTCACCCGTCGCGACGAAGCCGGCCGGGTGTGGGCCGAGTTCACGCTGGGGGCGGCCTATGAGGGACCGCCCGGTCATGTGCACGGTGGGGTATCGGCCCTGATCCTCGATCACCTGATGGGGGAAGCTGCTCTGGACAGCCCGTTGGGCGACGCGACCAACCCCGACCACAAACCGCGGTTCACCGGCAGCATCACCGTGCGCTACCTGCGGGCGACCCGGCTCGGCCCACTGCGCGCCGAAGCGATCCAGACCCGGACCGACGGGGTCAAGACCTACTGCACGGGTCATATCGCCGACGCCGACGGCATCACCGTGGAATCCGAGGGCGTGTTCATCACTCCGCGCTGGTTGCGTGACTGACGTCCCGAATGCCCGGCGCCGGGGGCGGCCGGTTCCGAAAATGCGCAGGGTAGCTTGGTCTTTGGGGAAGCGGGCGTGGAGTCGAACGTGGAAAAAGTGATCGTGGCCCTGCAGGGCGAAGCGAGAAGCGCGGACGCCGGCGACCAATGGGCGGAACGGTTGCGTGGGCCCGTCGTCGATGCGCTGCTGGACCTCAATCCGCCCGGGTTGACCCTGCATGTGCGCGACGCGCCGGTGCGGGACTCGCTGATGACCCTGACCACGCTGGATCCGCCGGTGCAGGCATTCGTCACCATATGGACCCAGCAGCATTACGGCGAGCAGATTCAGGCGGCGCTGGAGGTCCTGAGCGCGGAGGCCGACCGGATGGCCGCCTACCTGGTCACCGAATCGGTCCCGTTACCGCCACCGGCGTCGCTACCGGGGCAGCGAACTCCCGGGCTGGCCAACATCGCCCTGCTGCGCAGGCCGGCGGACCTCGCCGAACCGGCGTGGCGCACGCACTGGCTTCGCGACCACACCCCGGTGGCTATCGCCACCCAGTCGACGTTCGGCTACGTGCAGAACTACGTCGTGCATCCGTTGACCAGCGACGCACCCCCGGTCGCCGCCATCGTCGAGGAGTTGTTTCCCATTGAGGCGGTCGGCAGCCTGCAGGCGTTCTTCGGCGCCGCCGACGACGAGGATCTGAAGGACCGGATGGGGCGCATGGTCGACAGCGTGGCGGCGTTCGGCGCCAACGTCGATATCGACACGGTACCCACCAGCCGCTACGTGTTCCGCGACCCGTTCGGTGAGGGGATCCCCGGGCCACGCCCATGACTCCGGTGGATGACTACATCGCCTCGCTGCCGACAGGGCCCGAGCGTTCCGAGGTGTCGCGACTGCATGGCCTGATCGGCGCCCACGTCCCGTCAGTGGGGCAGGCCACCAGTTACGGCATGCCCTGCTACACCCACCGTGACGTGCCGTTCGCCGCCGTCGTGGTCCGACGGCGTCACATCGCGTGGTACCCGTACAGCGGAAACGTGCTGCCACTGCTGCGGGACCAGCTGACCGATTATTCGTGGAGTTCGGGAACGCTGCGGTTCACTGCCGCGGCACCGCTTCCCGATGACCTCGTCGCGCAATTGATCGACCTGCGCATCCGCGCGATCGACGGGCGATCGCACACCTAGGCTGACGGCCGTGACGCTGCTCATCGCCGACGCGAACCGCGTCCGGACCCTCACGCTGAACCGGCCGGACTCGCTCAACGCCTTCAACGAGGCGCTGTACGACGCAACCGC
>CAIOYU010000127.1 GCA_903862565.1 uncultured Actinomycetes bacterium
CCCACGCCGAGGTCGAGGGTCAGCGGATGTCCGACGACGAGATCGTCTTCGAAACCCTGCTGATCCTCATCGGCGGTGACGAGACCACCCGGCACACGTTGTCCGGTGGCGTTGAGCAACTGTTGCGCAACCGCGCCCAGTGGGAGCAGTTGGGAGATCCGGGAAAGGTTCCGGGAGCGGTCGAGGAGATGCTCCGCTGGACCTCACCGGTGAAGAACATGGCCCGCACGGTGCTGCGCGACGTCGACTTCCACGGAACCGCGCTGCGGGCGGGGGAGAAGATGCTGCTGCTGTTCGAGTCGGCCAACTTCGACGAGTCGGTGTTCGGCGACCCCGAGGTCTTCCGCATCGACCGGAACCCGAACAGCCACTTGGCCTTCGGCTTCGGTACGCACTTTTGCCTGGGCAATCAGCTGGCGCGGCTGGAAGTCGCCACAATGCTGCGCAAGCTGGTGGCGCGCTTACCGGATCTGCGGTTGGTGGACGACTCGGCGCTGCCGTTGCGGCCGGCGAACTTCGTCAGCGGACCGGAGGCGATGCCCGTCGTCTTCACCCCGATACAACCTCTCCGCCGAGTGTGAACTCACTGCGGAAAATCGGTCGGAACTCCGCAGTACGTTCACGCTCGGCGTGCGAACGCTGACCTCACCCGCCGCAGTACATCGCCTTCGACGTCCTGGGCCGTCACCCGGATGTGGATCCACCCCCGCTCGGTGACGTTCTCGGCGCGCCGGATGTCGGTTGCCAACTGCCGACGGTCCTTCCAATGGTGGTCGCCGTCGTACTCAGCGGCGATCTTGCGGTCTTCCCACCCCATGTCGAGGATGGCCACGAGGGCGCCGTACTCGTTGCGGACGGGTATCTGCGTTGTTGGTCGCGGGAAGCCGGCGTTGATCAGGAGCAGTCGGAGCCAGGTTTCGCGGGGCGATTCGGCGCCCGGGTCGACGAGGTCAATCGCCCTGTGTGCCTGGCGGACTCCGCGCATTCCGCGGTGGCGCTCCGCCAGTGCGGCGACCTCAGCCATCGGCAGACGGGTGGCTCGTGCGAGTGCGTCGAGGGATGCGACTGCGCTGGTGAGCGGACTGCGGGAGGCGATGTCGAGAGCGGTGCGAGCCGGCGTCGTCACCCGCACTCCGTTCACCGTCCTCACCTCGTCGTCGGGGACGTTGTCAGACCACGTCTCGATTCCGTCCGGGCTGTGTCGGTTGGGCCACAGGAGTTGGGCCGCGAGTCTGCCGTCCACCCATTTGGCGCCGTGCACCGCGGCGGCGGAGCGGCCCGCGAGCACTCCACGTCGGCGGGACCACAGCCAAGCAGCATGGGCGCGGGCGACGGCCGTCATCCTCTCGTCCCGCGGCAGATAGACGTTCGGGTAGACCGCGGCGAACCTGCTGCGAAGTGCATGCGACGTGAGCGTTCGAGCGGTCAGAGCCTCGCTGCCGATGAAGGGGGCCACCGCGGCAGTGTGCCGACTCCGTCTGACAGCCCCGCCGAACGTGAAACAGCTGCGGAAAATCGGGCAAAAAATCGCAGAGGATTCACGCTCGGCGGGACGGGGGAAGGCAAAGCGGGGCTGGGGTGGGAACCCTGGCTGCCTACCGCCCCGTGAACTGCGGCGGGCGCTTCTCCTTGAAGGCCAGCGGGCCTTCCTTGGCGTCCTCGGAGAGGAACACCTCGATGCCGATCTTGGTGTCGATCTTGAGCGCCTCGTTCTCGGGCATGCCCTCGGTCTCGCGGATCGACCGCAGAATGGCCTGAACGGCCAGTGGCCCGTTCCCGGCGATCACCTCGGCGATCTCGAGTGCCCGATCCAAGGCCTCGCCGTCGGGGACGACATGGCCGATCAACCCGATCTCGAGTGCCTCGGCGGCGGTGATGTGCCGGCCGGTCAGAAGCAGTTCGCAGGCGATCGTGTACGGAATCTGTCGGACCAGGCGCACTGCTGACCCGCCCATCGGGTACAGACTCCAGCGTGCCTCGGCGACACCGAACTTCGCACTCACGCCGGCCACCCGGATGTCGGTGCCCTGCAGGATCTCCGTGCCCCCGGCGATGGCTGGGCCTTCGACGGCGGCGATCAGCGGTTTGGTGAGGCGCCGGCCTTTCAGCAGGCCGTCGATACGCGACGGGTCGTAGCTGCCGTCCTTGAACGAATCGCCCGGCGGCTTGGCGGTGGCCGCCTTGAGGTCCATGCCCGCGCAGAAGTAGCCGCCGGCGCCGGTGAGGATGCACACCCGGATGTCCGGATCGTTGTCTACGCGGTCCCAGGCCTCGACCATGATCGAGAGCATCTCGCCGGTCAGCGCGTTGCGGGCGTCGGGGCGGTTCATCGTCACGATCAGGATGTGCCCGCGCTGTTCTATGAGAGCGTCAGCCATGGTCACCGCCTTGCGTCATGGGGTTGTGAAGGACTGTAACAGGTTCTAGTTTGTGCACTGTGGCCCTGAATATCGCCGACCTCGCCGAGCATGCCATCGATGCCGTGCCCGAACGGGTGGCCCTGATCTGCGGTGACGAGCAGATCACCTACGCCGAACTCGAGGAGAAGGCGAACCGCTTCGCCCACTACCTCACCGATCACGGCATCAAGAAAGACGACAAGGTCGGCCTGTACAGCCGCAACCGCATCGAGATCGTCATCGCGATGCTCGGCATCGTCAAGGCCGGCGCGATCCTGGTCAACGTCAACTACCGCTATGTCGAGGCCGAACTGCGCTATCTGTTCGACAACTCCGACATGGTGGCTCTGGTCCACGAGCGTCAGTACTCGGACCGGGTCGCCAACGTGCTCCCCGATACCCCGAACGTGAAGACCATCGTGGTGGTCGAGGACGGCAGCGACAAGGACTACAGCCGCTACGGCGGCGTGGAGTTCGACGCCGCTCTCGCTCAGGGCTCACCGGCGCGCGACTTCGGCGAGCGAAGCCCCGACGACATCTATCTGCTCTACACCGGCGGCACCACCGGATTCCCCAAGGGGGTGATGTGGCGGCATGAAGACATCTACCGGGTGCTCCTCGGCGGAACCGACTTCGCCACAGGGGAATTCGTGCAGGACGAGTACCAGCACGCTCAAATGGCCGCCGCGGGCCCGCCGATGATCCGCTTTCCCATCCCGCCGATGATCCACGGCGCGACCCAGTCTGCGACCTGGATGGCGCTGTTCGCCGGCCAGACCGTCGTTCTGGCACCGGAGTTCGATGCCGAGGAGGTTTGGCGCACCGTCGCCGACCGGAAGGTGAACCTTCTGTTCTTTACGGGGGATGCGATGGGACGTCCGCTGCTCGACGCGCTGGAACACTCCGAACGCGACCTGTCCTCGCTGTACGTGCTTGCCAGCACCGCCGCACTGTTCTCGCC
>CAIOYU010000128.1 GCA_903862565.1 uncultured Actinomycetes bacterium
AACGGCCCGTTCAAAGCCGACACCGAATGGTTGCCAGGGCATGGAATGACCCTGAGCCGCTACGACAACTACGGCGGCAAGGACAAGGCCAAGGCCCGCGGGGTGGTCCTGCGGGTCTACACCGAACTGTCGACCGCCTACACCGATGTGCTGGCCGGCAACCTCGACGTGTTGCGGGGACTGCCGCCCGACGCCTATGCCAGCGCGCCCGACATCTTCGGGGATCGCTACCTGCAGCAGGCCAGCCCCGACATCACCAGCCTGGGTTTCCCGTTGTACGACAAGCGATACGCCGACGTCCGAGTGCGCCGGGCACTGTCGATGGCGATCGACCGCAAGGCGATCACCGACGCGATCTTCCTGGGCACCCGGTTGCCGGCCGACTCGTTCGCCCCGCCCACCGTCGTCGGTTACCGCGCCAACGCCTGCGGGCACTGGTGCGAGTACCACCCCGACGAGGCCAAGCAGCTGCTCGCCGAGGCGGGCTTCGACACCGGCGCGCCGGTCGAGATCTGGTTCAACGCCGGCGCCGCGCACGACGGCTGGATGACGGCCGTGGGCAACATGTTCCGCAAAATCGGCCTGACCTACAAGCTGCGCGGCAACCTCCAGTTCAATGAGTTCCTGTCCAAGCGCGACGCCAAGGAGATGACCGGGCCGTTCCGCCTGGCCTGGGTGATGGACTATCCCTCAATCGAGAACTTCCTGGCCCCGCAGTTCGCCACTGCCGCCATGGCACCAGCGGGTTCCAACACCACCTTCTACAGCAGTGCCGCCTTCGACAGTGCCCTCGATGCCGGGGATCGGGCGCCGACCATCGAGGCCGCCAGCACGGCCTACGAGAAGGCCGAGAACGTCCTGGTCGAAGACCTTCCCGCCGCGCCACTGTTCCACGGGGTGGACCAGACGGTGTGGACCAAGCGGGTGTCGGGCATCCACTACAGCATCGTCGGCGAGGTCGTGCTGCAGGACGTCGAAGTGCATGACGCCGCGGTCGAGGGGAAGACGCCTTGACCCGCTTCATCATTCGCCGCCTTCTGCTCACCATCCCGATCCTCATCGGCGCGTCCCTGCTGATCTACGCCATGGTCTACGCACTGCCGGGCGACCCGGTGCGGGCACTGGCCGGCGACCGCCCCCTGAGCCCGGCCGTGCAGGCCCAGATCCGCGCCAACTACAACCTCGACGACCCGTTCCCGGTGCAGTACGCCAAGTACCTGTGGGGTCTGCTGCACGGCGACTTCGGCCGCGACTTCTCCGGGCGTCCGGTGCTGGAGACCATCGGCCAAAGACTGCCCGTGACCGTCAAACTGACCATCGTCGCGGTGTTCTTCGAGACCCTCTTCGGCGTCACCGCCGGCATCCTGGCCTCGCTGCGCCGCAACTCCTTCTTCGACAACCTGGTGCTGGTGTCCACCACCCTGCTGGTGTCCATCCCGGTGTTCGTCCTCGGGTTCCTGGCCCAGTACGTGTTCGGCTTCAAGCTGGGCTGGTTTCCCATCGCCGGCCTGGCCGACGGCTGGGTCAGTTATCTGCTGCCCGGACTGGTGCTGGCCTCACTGTCCATGGCGTATGTGGCCCGGTTGACCCGGTCGGCGATGCTGGAGTCGCTCTCGGCCGACTACATCCGCACGGCGCGTGCCAAAGGCGTCGGCCGGACGCGGATCGTCCTGCGGCACGCGTTCCGCAACAGCCTCATTCCGGTGGTCACCTTCGTCGGTGCCGACATCGGATCGCTGCTCGGCGGCGCGATCGTCACGGAGTCGGTGTTCAACCTGCCGGGTCTGGGCCGGGCGATCTTCGACGCGGTGCGCGCCCAGCAGGGCCCGGTGGTGGTAGGCATCGTCACGATGATGGTGTTCTTCTACATCTTCTTCAACCTGGTCGCCGACGTCCTCTACGCGGTGATCGACCCGAGGATCCGCTATGACTGACAACGACAAGAACCGCCCGTTGGCTCAACTAGCGGCCGACAGCAGGCTCGACGGGGTCGGCGACGAAGTCGCCCCGCTGATCGGCCAGTCCAGCGTGTGGGGCGATGCCTGGCGGTACCTGCGCACCAACCCGCTGTTCCTCCTAGGGCTGGCCATCATGGTCGTGATGGTCTCCATGGCGCTGTTCCCGAAACTGTTCGCCGGTGGAGTCGACCCGACCGACTGCGACCTGTCGCTGTCGCGGCAACGGCCCAGTGCGGCGCACTGGTTCGGCATGGACCTGCAGGGCTGCGACTACTACTCCAACGTGGTCCACGGCGCCCGGACCTCGCTGGCCATCGGTGTCCTCACCGTCATCGGCGTGCTGATCATCGGCGTGCTGATCGGATCACTGGCCGGCTACTTCGGCGGCTGGGCGGACCAGGTGCTGGCCCGCGTCACCGACGTCTTCTTCGGCATCCCGCTGTTTCTCGGCGCGCTGATCCTGTTGACCGTCTCGACGCACCGCTCGGTCTGGACGGTCTCGCTGGCGTTGATCGTGTTCGGCTGGATGACGGCCATGCGCCTGGTCCGCTCGTCGGTGGTGTCGATCCGCGAGTCGGACTACGTGCTGGCCGCCCAGGCGCTCGGCGCGTCATCCGGACGGATCCTCGTCCGCCACATCCTGCCCAATGCGCTTGCCCCCGTGCTCATCTACGCCACGATCGCGGTGGGAACCTTCATCTCGGCGGAGTCGGCGTTGACCTACCTGGGCATCGGCCTGCAGGCACCGGAGATCTCCTGGGGCCTGCAGATCAACGTCGCCCAATCGCTGATCGGCACCTCCCCGCACCTGCTGTTCTTCCCCGCCCTGTTCCTGTCGCTGACCGTGCTGGGCTTCATCCTGCTCGGCGACGCCCTGCGCGACGCCCTCGACCCGAAGCGACGCTGACGTGACCGATTCACCGCCGACGGGGCCACTGCTGCAGATCCGCGATCTGAGGATCGACTTCGAAGTCGACAAGGCCTGGATCCCCGCGGTGCGCGGCATCGACCTCGACCTGGCCCAGGGTGAGGTACTCGCCCTGGTGGGCGAATCCGGTTCCGGGAAGTCGACATTGGCGATGGCGGTCCCAGGACTGCTGGCCGGAAACGCCCGGATGACGGGCAGCATCCGCCTGGCCGGTCAGGAGTTGGCCGGCGCGGACGAGAAGACGCTCAACGAGGTGCGCGGCGGCCGGGTCGGGGTGGTGTTCCAGGAGCCGATGACGGCGTTCAACCCGCTGTACACCATCGGCTGGCAGATCATCGAAGCCATCCGGATGCATCGCGACGTCTCCGCCGAGCAGGCCCGGGAACGGGCCATCGAACTGCTCGATCTCGTCGACATGCCCGATCCGGCAGCCCGGATGGATTACTACCCGCACCAGTTGTCCGGTGGGCAGCGTCAGCGGGCGATGATCGCCCAGGCACTGG
>CAIOYU010000129.1 GCA_903862565.1 uncultured Actinomycetes bacterium
AGGAGATCACCCATCCAATCTGATTGGGTGGCCTACTTTTCAACCGTCGCGACTGGCCGGATTCTCAACCGTCGTCAACGCAGTCCCGCAGACTTCGTAAATATGCCGCAGCAACATCTGACCACCCTCTCACTGAGGGACTGCTCTCGGTGAACCGATCGTCACACGGCCTCGCCCGCCGCCACGGCATTGAACGAACGGACCGCGTGTCTCATGACTCTGGCGGATCCGCCATCAGTCCGCCATCACTTGTGAGATTACGCCACGATCCGTGAGAACCTACAGCAGCAACAGCTACAAGCAGTGTAGGTTCTCAGTTTCCGCTGCACTTCTAACGCGATTGAACTGCCTAATTGTCCGCATTCTCAAGTTCCTGCACCGTCTGATTTCTCAGCGCTCGCTGCACTTCCTAACAGCTCCAACTGCGGTACCACTAGCTAGCTTGTCCCGAGGGCTCCTCACAGGGGCCTCGCGTTTGTTATGTGCCGAGCTGGCGACCCCGCTCTCCGCGAAGCGAACTGCGCACTTGCGACGGTTCCCCGGGCAGCACAGGCCGTCGATCTGAGTGATCCCACCGCGGTAGCCGCCTGGGTGACGGTCAACGATCCGATGATGGGCGCTCGGTCGACCTCGACGTTCTCAGTTGACGGCGGCCTGGTGTTCTCGGGCATCATCTCGCTGGACAACAACGGCGGATTCCCCTCCGCCCGCGGTCCTTTCGACCCCGAGATCGAGCGCCGGGCAACCGGTGCGACGTCATTGCGGGTGCGGGCGCTCGGCGACGGCAAGACATACCGTTTGAAAGTTGAGACAGGCCGGCCGTGGTCCTACGTTCAGCGATTCGCCACCGACGCCGGCATCCGCCGGGCCTACGTCCTACCGGTCGGCGGCTTCCAGCCGGTGGGCAGGTTCCCCGATCCCGCGCCGGGCGCGCCGCCGCTGGACCCTTCAACCATCAGCCGGATCGCGTTCTGCATCGTCGACGAACAGCGCACATGGCGCGTTCCAACTCGGTGTCAGCGCCATCGACGGCTGAGAACTCGAATCCGACCCCCGCAGTTCTACGGTTTTCGCGCCCGAATCTGGACCACGGCGCCCGAGCCGTGGTGAAGCGGCCCTTCCTGAATCTCGCGCACGGACTCTTCGGCGTACTCGAAGTCCAGGCCGGCCAGCTCGGCGCGTAATCCGCTGAGATCCATCATCATCTCCGCCACCGGCGGCCCACCGGTCTTGTAGTGCAGTTGCTCGGGTCGGTAGGCCTCGAGCACGAAGACGCCGCCCGGCTTCAAACCGCGGACGACCTCGCGGTGAATGTGGCGCCGGACCGGCGGTGGCGTGTGGGCGAAGATCGAGACGATGCCGTCCCAGGACTCTGTGTCGATGTGGAAGCCGGCGAGGTCGGCAACGAGGGTCTCGATCCGCACGCCGCGCTGGGCCGCGAGGCGCTCTGCTTTGGCCAGACCCACCGAGGACTGATCGACGCCGGTCACGGTGAAGCCCTGCTCGGCGAGGAACACCGCGTTGCGACCCTCCCCCTCGGCCAGGCAGAGAATCCGTCCGGGCGGCAGGTTGTCGATCTGGCTGCGCAGGAAATCGTTCGGCTCGGTTCCGTAAGCGAAATCCTCGCCTTGATAGCGCTCGTCCCACATGACGGGGACCTCAGTTTCTCGCCGTGAGCCGGATCACCGGCAGCTGACGATCGGTCTTCTCCTGGTATTTGGCGAAGCGGTTGTTGGCGGCGACGATCTGCTGCCACGCTTGTTCGCGTTGTTGCCCATGGAGTTCGGCGACGGTGACGTCATGGGTGCGGCCGTCCAGTTCGATTCTGACGCGGTCCGGGTGCGCGGCGATGTTGTGATACCAGGCCGGGTTGTTCACCGCCCCGGCGTAGGCGGCGATGATCAGCCAGTTGCCGTCGCCGTCGGGGATATAGGCCAGCGGAGTCCGGCGCAGCTCACCGGATTTGCGGCCGATCGTGGTCAGCACCAGGGCTGGCATGGTTCCAAAGGCTCTGCCGCTCTTGCCGATCCGGCCGGCGGTCAGCTTGTTAACCCCTTTGATGAGGAACTTGGTGGCGCCGGACATCCGGACGCCGCGCGTGCCCTTGGGCGTCATGAATGACATGGCGCCTACTCCCCGGGTCCGGTCGAGGCGCGCAGCACCTCGATGAGCGGACCGAACTTCGGCGTCCACGCCATCACCGTGTTGTGCCGCCATCCCATGGTGTGGAACGGTTCGTCGCGGGCGATCTGCTCGGCTTCCTCGCGCGA
>CAIOYU010000130.1 GCA_903862565.1 uncultured Actinomycetes bacterium
CCGATATCTGGGCGCGATTGTTCGACGGCGAGTTCCGGCTTGCGGTGAAGTGCGACCGCTGCGGCCGCTGGCTGACCGCCGGTAAGTCCAAGGCCGCCGGCCGCGGGCCGTCCTGCGCAGCGCGGGCGGTGAAGTGATGACCGTTTATGGGACTAGTGCTGTAAAGCGCACGCGCTCAACCAAGCTCGAGCTCGCGCGCCTCGAGGAAGCCATCTACGCGGTGTGCCAGGAGGAGCGGCCACTGTCGATCCGCGGGTGCTTCTACCGCGTCATGTCACTGGGCCTGGTGCCTAAGACTGAGCAGGGCTACAAGCGGGTGCAGCAGCGCGTCCTGCTGATGCGTCGCCGCGCCGATCTGCCCTATAACTGGATCGCCGACGGCACGCGCTGGCAGATCCGGCCGGACACCTACAACTCCGTCGACGCGGCGCTGGCCGACATGGCCGCGTCCTACCGGCGCAGTCTGTGGCATGGCCAGGCCCACCACGTCGAGATCTGGTCAGAGAAGGACGCCATCCGGTCGGTCATCTCCGGCGTGACGATGGAGTGGGACGTGCCGCTGTTCATCGCGCGCGGGTTCCCGTCGGAGACGTTCCTGTACTCCACGGCGCAGGACATCATCGCCGAGGGTAAGCCGGCGGTGATCTACCAGCTCGGCGACCATGATCCCTCGGGCCTGTCGGCGTGGGAGCAGACCAAGCGCAAGCTCGCCGAGTTCGCGCCCGGGATCGAGTTCCAGTTCGAGCGCCTGGCGGTGACACCGGAGCAGATCGTCGAGTATGACCTGCCGACGCGCCCGACGAAGTCCTCCGACAGCCGCTCGCGCAAGTTCGAGGGCGACAGCGTCGAGGTCGACGCCATGCCGTCGCGGGTACTGCGAATGCTGGTCGAGGACGCCATCGAGGGCTGGATCGACCCGGAGAAGCTGGCGCTGGTGCGGCTGGCCGAGGACAGCGAACGCGCCGGACTGCTGGCGCTGGCCAACGGCGGACTGATCGGCGGTGACCGGTGAGTGCCGACGCACCCGGGTGCTGCGACGACGCCGGGTGGCGGCTCGACACCGACGGCACACCGAGGGAGCCTGCCGAAGCCTGCAAGATCCACCCACGCAAACGCACCCCGCCCAAGAAGGGGACCGACAAGCCGCCGGAC
This sequence comes from uncultured Actinomycetes bacterium, assembly GCA_903862565.1. Taxonomy (GTDB): domain Bacteria; phylum Actinomycetota; class Actinomycetes; order Mycobacteriales; family Mycobacteriaceae; genus Mycobacterium. The sequence goes on from CAIOYU010000130.1 coordinate 1,153, forward strand.
AAACCCGCCGACGACCTCCGGCACGGCAACAAGGACAAGTTCGCCTGGTTCTACGAGATGCTGGCCGACACCGAGCTGCACGACCGCGCCAAGGTCGTTGCCGCCGGCTGCGTGATGAAGATGGCCGGCCGCAAGGGCTACTTCAAGGCCACCCATAAGTTCATCGCCAGCACCTGCGGCGGGACGGTGAGGAGCGTCCGGCGCGGCCTGGACGACTTGATGGAGCTGCGCTACCTCGAGGTCGAACCCGGGCAGGGCTCCGGCGCGGCCAACACCTACCACCTGATCCTCCCGGCGCAACGGCAGGAGGAATGGCTGGCGGCGGAATGGGAATACAAGCGCGAAGTCGAACGCGCCAATAACGCAGTGAGCAGTTGGCTGCATGCTGAAAAGAGATGGCGCGACGAACGGATTGCATCGCAATTCCGCAGGGCGATACTCCTCGCCTCAAACAAGCGCGGAGCCGACGTCGGCCACGCCGGGCGGATCGCCGATCGTCTGGTCGCTGTGTACCGAGAGAAGGGGCTCGAGTTCGACGTCGAGGCGGGGCTGGCGACGGTCGCCAGTTGGCCTGACGACACGTTCACACCGGCCGCACCGGAGCCCGAAACGGCGCCCGGCGGTGGGCCCGACGCGGACCAGAAGTGGACACCCCCCTGTCCACCAGTGGACAGCCCCCTGTCCAGTAGTGGACACCCCCCTGGCCACCAGTGGACACCCCCCTGTCCACCAGTGGACAGCCCCCTGTCCACTTCCGACGCGCCTACCAGCGTTAACGGGCAATCCCATAAGTCTTTTAAAGATTCTGAAAGACCTGTAAAGGTCTTTCAAGATCTTGAAAGCGAACCCACCCCCGAAAACGCGCTGACGCGCGTTTCGGGGCCGGTTCTCAAAAACGCCGGAGCGTGCCGGCTGTGCGGGCCCG
>CAIOYU010000131.1 GCA_903862565.1 uncultured Actinomycetes bacterium
AGCGGGGAGCGGCCCAGTTGCAGAAGTTCCGGCCGGGCAGTCCGCGACGCCTGGTAGATGAACGAGATGATGACGGCGAAGAGGACCCCGTCGACGATGCCGAACACCACGGTGCCGATCATGGCGATCAGCATCAGGGCGTAGGCGCGCCAGGAGTAACGCCGGGTCGCCCTCATCTGGTCGACGCGGAAAATTTTGATCGCGATGTAGATCAGCACCGCCGACAGCGTCGTCATCGGCAGGTTCTCGATGATCTGGCTGAAGAACAGCACCACCACGGCCAGGACCGAGGCGACCAGCGAGGCCAACTGACTGCGTGCCCGGGACTCGGCGATGATCGTCGTCGACGGTGGGCTGGCGTTGATGGTGAACGACCCGAAAAGGCTGGCGACGATGTTGGCCACCCCCAGCGCCCGGAAGTCGGCGTTGATGTCGGTGTCGAACCCGCCGAGGTTGGCGGCCGATCGGGTGGTGGCGGCGGTCTGGGCCAGGCAGAGGGTGCCGATGATCAGCGCGGTGCTGAAGACGGCTTCGACGGCCTCCAGGGAGAACGGCGGAAAGTCGAAGGCCGGCAGGCCCCGCTTGAGCGGTCCGAGCACGGCCACCCCGTCGTCCTGCAGTGAGAACACGACCATGGACAGCGTCGAGAGAATCAGGACGATCAATGCCCCGGGGATCTTGCGATTGATCTTGGCGATACCCAGCAGGAGTGCCAGCGAGGTCACACCCAGGATGAGGGACGGGATGTTGGTGTCCTTGATCTGATCGGCCAGCTGGCCGATCCGGGACAGCGTCCGGCCATGGCCACCTTTGACGCCCAGCAGCCCGGGCAGTTGGTTGACGATGATGATGATCGCGATACCGCCGAAGAACCCGATCATGACGGGGCGGGACAGGAAGTCGCCGACCCACCCCAGCCTGCCTGCGCCGATCGTGAGCGTGAATATCCCGACCAAGCCGGCGGTCAGCGCTGCCAGGCCGATGTAGTTCGGGGTTTCGGCGACGGCGCCGAGGGCGACGAGGCCGGCGGCCAGGATCGGCGCCACGGTGCTGTCCACGCCCATCGCCAGGTGGCGATTGGTCGACACCGCCGCCGCGACGATGGTCGCGAAGAAGAACCCGTACAGTCCGGTGATCGGCGGCATACCGGCAAGATGGGCCGTCGCCAACTGGCCGGGCATGGTCACCGCGCCGAATGTCACACCGGCCAGCAGATCTCGGCCGAGCCAGTCCCGCCGGTAGCCGCGCAGGGTCGGGAAAAGCCGCCAATCCTCGGCGAAGTGCACCTTCACGCGTTCGATCACCGCGCGTCGCGACACCATTCCTGGGAGCCTATGGATCGTCGAACCGTTGCGGACACCTATCGGCAAGATTCCGGCAACCGCGCGGCCACTTGCCGGACCCCGGCCGGTCACCCGCCGGAATCCGTCTGTCCTGCGGCCTAATCTGAAGCCATGGCTTTCGCGAGCGAACATCACGCCCCGGAGGTACTGGCGCACTCCGAATATCGGACCATCGACGACGTGGTGCGCGCCGGCGCCCGGTTCGAGGTGATCAGTCCGCACCAGCCGGCCGGGGACCAGCCCGCCGCCATCGAAGAACTCGAACGCCGCATCCGTGCGGGGGAGCGCGACGTGGTGCTGCTCGGTGCGACCGGTACCGGCAAGTCGGCCACCACCGCCTGGCTGATCGAACGACTGCAGCGCCCCACCCTGGTGATGGCACCCAATAAGACCCTGGCGGCGCAGCTGGCGAACGAACTCAAGGAGATGTTGCCGAACAACGCCGTTGAGTACTTCGTCTCGTACTACGACTACTACCAGCCCGAGGCGTACATCGCCCAAACCGACACCTACATCGAGAAGGACAGCTCGATCAACGACAACGTCGAGCGCCTGCGTCACTCGGCCACGTCGGCGCTGCTGTCCCGGCGTGACGTCGTCGTCGTCGCCTCGGTGTCCTGCATCTACGGGCTGGGTACCCCGCAGTCCTACCTGGATCGGTCCGTCGAACTTCAGGTCGGTACCGAGGTGCCCCGCGACGGACTGCTCAGACTGCTGGTGGACGTCCAGTACGACCGCAACGACGTCTCGTTCACCCGTGGGACGTTCCGGGTTCGCGGTGACACCGTCGAGATCATCCCGTCCTACGAGGAACTCGCCGTGCGCATCGAGTACTTCGGCGACGAGATCGAAGCGCTCTACTACCTGCACCCGCTGACCGGTGACGTCGTCCGCAAGGTCGATTCACTGCGGATTTTCCCGGCCACCCATTACGTCGCCGGGCCGGACCGAATGGCGCAGGCCATCTCGACCATCGAGTCCGAACTCGAGCAGCGGCTGACCGAACTGGACCGCCAGGGCAAGCTCCTTGAGGCTCAGCGGCTGCGGATGCGGACCAACTACGACATCGAGATGATGCGCCAGGTCGGATTCTGCTCGGGCATCGAGAACTACTCCCGCCACATCGACGGCCGGCCGGCCGGTTCGGCCCCGGCCACTCTGCTGGACTACTTCCCCGAGGACTTCCTGCTCGTCATCGACGAATCACACGTCACCGTGCCCCAGATCGGTGGCATGTACGAGGGGGACATGTCGCGTAAGCGCAATCTCGTCGAGTTCGGCTTCCGGCTGCCCTCGGCTGTCGACAACAGGCCGCTGACATGGGAAGAGTTCGCCGGGCGAATCGGCCAGACGGTTTATCTTTCGGCGACTCCAGGACCCTTCGAACTGGCGCAGTCCGGTGGCGAGTTCGTCGAGCAGGTGATCCGGCCGACCGGCCTGGTCGATCCCAAGATCGTGGTGAAGCCGACCAAGGGCCAGATCGACGACTTGATCGGGGAGATCCGTACTCGCGCCGAACGCGACGAACGCGTCCTGGTCACGACGCTGACCAAGAAGATGGCAGAGGACCTCACCGACTATCTGCTGGAGATGGGCATCCGGGTGCGTTACCTGCACTCCGAGGTCGACACCCTGCGCCGGGTGGAACTGCTGCGGCAGTTGCGCCTGGGTGAGTACGACGTGCTGATCGGCATCAACCTGCTGCGCGAAGGCCTCGACCTGCCCGAGGTGTCGTTGGTGTCCATTCTGGACGCCGACAAGGAGGGCTTTCTGCGGTCCACCCGCAGCCTCATCCAGACCATCGGCCGGGCTGCCCGAAACGTCTCCGGTGAAGTGCACATGTATGCCGACAAGCTCACCGATTCGATGACCGCTGCCATCGACGAGACCGAGCGGCGGCGCGCCAAGCAGATCGCCTACAACGAAGAACGCGGTATCGACCCGCAACCGCTCCGCAAGAAGATCGCCGACATTCTCGATCAGGTCTACCGGGAGGCCGAAGATACTGAAGCAGGCGAGGCAGTCTCGATCGCCGGGTCGGGCCGCAACGCGTCCCGTGGCCGTCGCGCCCAGGGACAGGCGGGCCGTGCGGTGAGCGCGGGAATCGTGGAGGGCAAAGATGTTTCGTCCATGCCGCGTGCCGAGTTGGCCGACCTCATCAAGGATCTGACCGAGCAGATGATGGCCGCCGCACGTGATCTCCAGTTCGAACTCGCTGCGCGCCTGCGCGACGAGATCGCCGACCTGAAGAAGGAACTCCGCGGGATGGACGCCGCAGGTCTGAAGTAACCCCGACGGCACCGCTTGGCATCGGTTCGGTAAACCCCCGAATCGCCTCCCGTGGTGGTGATTACAAGTCTGTAGTTTCGGCTCGTACCCCACCACGGAACGGGAAGAGCCATGTCGAGCATCACCAGTGGATTCACCATCAAGGCCGTCGCCAGCGCTGGATTGTGTGGAGCCGTATTCGTCGTGAGCCCGGTTGCGCAAGCAACGCCACGGGTGACCGGCGGCTATGCCTGTGTTCAGCAATCGGCGGGCGCGGGCGCGGCCGCGGATCCGGCAGTCCCCGGCGGGTTGATAGGACCCGCTGCGGCCGGGTGCATTCCCGCTGGTGCAGCGGTCGCTGACATGGCGGGTGTCCCGTTGGCGTTGCCTGGGCCGCTGCCAGTGGCTGCCGCTGTGCCGGTCGGCGCCGCTGCTGTTCCGGTGGGTGCCGGCGTGCCCGTCGGCGCTGCGGTTCCGGTGGGCGCTGGGGTTCCGGTGGCTGCTGGCATTCCCGTGGGTGCCCCGATTCCCGTGGGTGCTCCGATTCCGGCGGGTGTGCCGCTGCCGGTGGGTGCCCCGATTCCGGCGGGTGTGCCGCTGCCGGTGGGTGCTCCGATTCCGGCGGGTGTGCCGCTGCCGGTGGGCGCCCCGATTCCGGTGGGAGCAGGCGTTCCTGTGGGTGCGCCGATTCCCGTGGGTGCCCCCGTGGGCTTGGCTGCTGCTCCGGTCGGGGTCGCTGCCGCCGCGGTTCCGGTGGGCGCCGCGGCGGTCGGTGCACCACTGCCGGTAGGTGCTCCGCTCATTGGTATGGCCGGGGCTCTCGGAGGCAAGGGTGCGGTGACTGTGCCGGCTCCCGCCGGCGGGCCCGTGCCCGGTCAACCAATCATCCCCGGGCCTGCGGGCTGACACCGATGCCCGAATCGCCAACGTGCGCTGACGCTTTCCACGTCAACGATGAGGGCCTCAACACGGACCACACTGTGACCTCGATGGGAGTATGACCGATGCGGACTGTTCTGCGGTGCCTGATTGCGATGAGCGTGATCGCTCCGAGTGTCGTTGCAGGGCCTACCGGTACGAGCACGGCGGCGGCAAACCAGGCCACTCACGCAGACCAGTCGTTCGGCTTCGGCATCACGTCGGTGCTGCCCAAGCCCGGCCAGGTGGTGGGGGTTGCGCACCCGATTGTGGTGACGTTCGGTTCGCCCGTCTCCAACCGGCCTGCGGCTGAGCGCGCCATCGACATCACCTCGGCGCCCATGATGACGGGAAAGTACGAGTGGCTCGACAACACTGTCGTGCAGTGGGTTCCCGATCAGTTCTGGCCGGCCCACAGCACCGTCGCACTCTCGGTCGGCGGCAGGCCTACGACACTCACCACCGGCCCCAAGGTCGTCGGCGTCGCCAGCATCTCCGATCACACGTTCAGCGTCACCATCGACGGCGCAGAAGCCGGACCGCCGACGGCTCTGCCGGCGCCGCATCATCGACCCCGATGGGGCGAAGCGGGCGTGTTCCCGGCGTCCATGGGCAGGCCCGCGTACCCGACGCCGGTCGGCATCTACACCGTGCTGTCCAAAGAACGCTCAGTGGTGATGGATTCGAGCAGCGTCGGAATCCCGGTCAACAGTCCCGACGGATACCACCTCACGGTTGACTACGCCGTCCGGTTCACCAAACGCGGGCTTTTCGTGCATTCGGCGCCCTGGGCAGTCAATTCACTCGGCAATGACAACGTCAGCCACGGCTGCATCAGTCTGAGCACCGAGGACGCCGAGTGGTACTACACCACGGTCAACGTCGGTGATCCCGTCATCGTGCGGGAGAACAGCGTCGAAGTCCCTTCGGCGCCGAAGACGGGATCCGCGTACTAGCAGGACGTTTTACCGCGTCGATTTGGTGAGTTGCGCGAAGCTGAACTGCCAGCGTTCCACCACGTGGAAGCCGAACCGGCTCGGAACCTGGTAGGCCATCGCCCGCTGCAGCCGGGGACCGGGCTTCAGGGACTGACCCTTTTGGTGGTCGGGCACCGCCGGGTCGTATTCGGAGACAGTCCAGAGTGCGGTGCAGTCCGGAATCTTGTCGGCCCAGGCCCAGATCGCAATATGGCTGTCCCACAGCCGGTTTCGCTGAACCGCGGTGAGGCCGCGGCCGTAGTCGTGCAGTTTCTGGTAGACCGACGGCCGGGCGGCGGTCAGCGGCCGGATCGGCCCGGGCGCCCAGGCGGTGGAGTTGTCCAGGATCAGGCAGTCACTGGGTGCGGCGTAGCGGTCTATGACGTCGGCCACCGCGCTGTAGTCCATGTCGGCTTTCGCGTAGGGACCGCGTTCGGCGAGATAGTTCGGCGCTGAGGCGACGGCAAAGAGGGCCAGGATTGCGGCGATACCGGATCGGGTACGGCCGACCGCGACGATGCTCAGGCCGAGCAGGAGGGCCATTGCCGGCACCGTGAACGACAGATACCGCGGGTAGTAGATCGGATGGCGCACAACCGAGTACGCCAGAAGCGTCAGAGTCGGGATGGTGATCCAGGCCAGCGTCACGACAAGGAGACGCGAGGTTCCGGGGCCGCCGGCCCGAGTCCAGCGTCCATCCCGCAGGACGCCGACGATGATCCCCGTGGCGAACACCAGCCCCGCGAAGATCGCGGCAGGCAACGACAGGTCGAAGTACTGCTCCTGCAGGATCTCCCCGACCGTGTGCCCGTCCAGTTTGGGGATCCACCCGACTTGGAAAAGCTGGGTCTGGCAGAACAGCAGGAACGGGACCACTGCGGCTACGGCGAGGGCGGTCGACAGCGCCCACCGGCGCCACGCCGCGGCCCTGGGTACGCCTGCCGGTGTGCAGGCCGCGACGACCACCGCGTGGACCGGCGCCATCAACACCAGGAAAAGGTTCAGCAGGGTCGCGGCCACCACCATGAGTGCGTAGGCCAGCCACCATCCCCATCGTCCGCCTCGCCGTGCGGCGAGAACGCAGAACACGGTCAACCACACCGCAACCGCCATGGTCGCCGCATAGGACCGGGTCTCCATGCCCGCCCACGTCACGCGCGGCAGCACGGCGAAGACGATTCCGGCGGTCAGTGCGACCGACCGGGTGGACAGTTGTCTGCCCAGCACCACAACTCCTGCCGCAGCCACGCCGACGGTGAGCGAACTCGACAGCCGCGAGAAGAACTCGGTCGCGGGAAACACCGCGAACCAGCCGTGCATCAGCAGGTAGTACAGGCCGTGAACAGCGTCGATGTTGCCCAGCATCCGCCAGAGCTCAGACACCGATCGGGTGCCGGCGGAAATGGTCGCAGCCTCGTCGAACCACAACGACGGCCGGGCGGCACCGATTGCGCTGAGCACCGTTGCAAACACGGCGACCGCAGCGCAGTCCCACGGCCGAGACGTTGGGGCCGGTGCCTCAACCGCGACCGCGACGCGAGGTTTCTGCAGGGAGATGGTCATGGCACTCGGACGCCACCGTAACCCGAGTCGGGCCGGCACGCGAACCGGGCCTAACGGCCGATGTTGCCAACCTCACGTGCCCGGGAATGGGCGCATATGCCCTCATCATTGGGGATGGACACGCGACCCGGCGGCGCCACGTGACGTGAATCGCACCCCTGCGGCGTGCAGACGCGTTACTGTTCCCGATGGCATTGCGATGAGACTTGGAGGCTATTGATGGGCGGTTATAGAACCGTGGTCGTCGGTACGGACGGTTCGGCTTCGTCGATGATTGCCGTCGATCGGGCGGCCAGTCTGGCATCGGGACCCGACTCAAGGCTGATCCTGGTGACCGCCTTCATTCATGAGGCGGACGACACGCGGGCGCAGGACATCCTCAAGGACGAGAGCTACAAGGCCACCGGCAGCGGTCCGGCTTACCAGATCCTGCAGGGCGCCCGTGACCGTGCGCAGTCCGCGGGAGCCACGAACATCGAGGAGCGTGCCATCGAGGGCGCCCCGGTGGACGTCCTGGTAGATCTCGTTGTCGCCGAGCAGGCTGATCTTCTGGTGGTCGGCAATCTCGGACTCAGCACGATCGCCGGGCGCCTGCTCGGTTCGGTGCCGGCGAACGTTGCCCGGCGGGCCAAGAGCGACGTCTTGATCGTCCACACCACGGGCTAGGTCTTCTGGCGGTCGCGGCATGACCGCCGGTACGCCTCGTCCGGCTGCTTCGGCTGGCCGGACGAGGTTGTGGGTCAACGGGAAACTGAAAGCGGAGGACTTTCCGCTCGACGATGTTTCCGGTCTCCTCGACGACGAGGGCGCGCTGGTCTGGGTGGACCTGCTCAATCCGGACCGCGCCCTGCTCGACGAACTGGCCCGCGAGTTGGGCTTCGACGAGCGCGCTGTCGAAGACGTTGTGGAACACAGCGAGCGCACGAAGGCCACCCGGTATACCGACCACTCCTTCTTGACCGTCTATGCGACGGCTCTGGGCCCTCAGATCCCCGGCTCCATTGAGTCCCGTCTGCTGACCGCCAGAGTGTCGATCTTCGTTCTACGGGCCGGTGTCGTGACCGTCCGCCACGAAACTGATTCGCAGAAGCCGGTTTTCGACGTCGACGAAGTGGTCCGGCGTTGGGACGACAACTCCGATCTCCTGCGTTTGGGCAGCCGGGCCCTGTTGCACGGAATCCTCGACGTCGTGGTCGACGGCCAGTTCGACACCATCCAGAAACTCGACGACGCCATCGAGTCACTCGAGCAGGGACTGTTCGACGACAAGACCCAGACCCGCCGTTTGCAGCGTGACACCTACCGATTCCGTAAGGAACTCGTGGAATTACGCCGGACCGTGCTGCCCATGCGCGAGGTGGTCAACACCGTCATGCGGCGCAGCGCCGAAGCCGGACTTGAGCCCAAGGATGCCGTCGAACTCAACAGCTGGTACCAGGATCTCTACGACCACGTGATCAGGGCCGGGGAGTGGACGGAATCGTTGCGCGACATGATCACGACGGTTTTCGAGACCAATCTGGCACTGCAGGATTCGCGGCTCAACACGATCATGAAGAAGCTGACCGGGTGGGCGGCCATCATCGCGGTGCCCACGCTGGTCACCGGCTGGTACGGGCAGAACATCCCCTACCCGGGTTACAGCGAAACCTCCGGAGTGGTGGCCTCCGCCCTGCTCAGCGTGCTCGCCTCGCTGGCCCTCTACATCGGATTCAAGCGACGAGAGTGGATCTGACGTGTCGCCCCCCTTGGTCAGCGGGAACCCTCAGTCAGACAGTGCGCTCCAGTGCCGCGACGGATTCATGCGCACGCTGGGCGTCGCCGTTGGCTATCGCCGCGGCAAGGTCGGCCAGCGCCCGCTGGTGGGCCCGGGTCTGCTGCACGGCGACCCCCGACTGCTTCGCAACCGCTCGCTGGGCCCGTCGCGTCGCACCGGAGCCCATGGACTCGATCTCGTCCGGTTCGACCAGGGTGGGCGCGTACTGGAGGTACGGCGTGTAGACCTCGGCCTCCTGTTTGCGCCCGACCCTGATCAACCAGAGAAAGACCGCCAGCAGTCCGAACTGGCCGATCACGTAGAAGATGCCGAAGCGGTGGGCGTTCCACAGCAGATGACCGGCGGCCGCCAACGCCATCAGCCCAACTGCCACCAGCCACCGGTCAGCAGCGGAACGATCCCGTGCCGTCAGCAGAAACCCGATGCCGAATCCCGCGATTCCGGTCAGCACGATGTGGCCGGTCCAACTGTTGCGCAGGACTTCGTGAACGACGTCGGTGGTCAGTGATCCGAGATTGTCGCGCTGGCCCGGGGGATAGGAGGCGATCGCGTTGTTGAGGGCGCGAGCGATACTCTCGACCACTTCGAATCCCAGCCCGACGAATGAACCGGTGACCAGTCCGTCCAGGGCGGTGCGCGGCCTGGTGCCGGCCAGCAACAGCACGAGCACGATTCCGACGTCCTTCGCGGGTTCCTCCGTGAAGGGCGCGAACAGGGACCACGACTCACCGCCGCCCGCGGCGGTGAGACGGGCGCGGATCGCGGTGTTGGCCAGCACGGCGTATCCGGTCGCCGCCAATGCCCCCCACAGGAACGCCATCATCGTGGTGGTCGGGGACGGGGTCCGGAAGTAGTTGATCTGGCCCAGCAGCCAGAAGCACAGCGTGGCGAAGGCGCCGAAGGCGATACCAGCGGCGGCGGACAGCAACGGCGCCTCGGCCACTGACCCGGTCACCGACACCGCGAAAATGATGGCACCACTGAGGACTCCGGCCGCGTACACAAGCCACAGCGGCCACGCCGGGCCTTCAGGCTGGGGTTGCGCGGTTGGGGGAATCGTGAACGAGGGCGGGAGAACCTGGCCGGTCATCGGTTCCCGCCCTCGAGTTCACCGGCGACCTCACCGGCAGAAGGCTTCGCCCCCAAGTCGTCATCGCCGGTTGGCAATGTCTGCGGGACCACCACCCCGAGCGCAAGGCCCACGAGAAGAACCAGGATCGCCACCACCCAGGTGGTTGCCGGAGAGGCTGGGTAGCGTCCCTGCGGCAATTGCGTTGCTGGTTTCGCGGTCATGCCCGAGCGTCCCGATGTCATACCCGAGAAACTTGCCACATCGCATCGCCGGCGGTGACGGACCACAAGGTCAACCGGCTTCCGAGGGCGTACCTGGGGCCGACGATTGCCTGGGTAGAGGGTGAGAAAAAACTGAGCAAAGCTTTGACGTGAGCAATACCTACCTGCGGTCGGCGAACCTTGTGAACACGAACCTCTCAGGGGCGAACATTCTCGGTGCGATTCTGACTGATGCCCGCTGGGGGAACACCACGTGCCCGGATGGCTCAAAGACGGACACGGGTTGTTCGCCCTGATCTCGCGACCGCGATTGCGCCCAGCGACCTCTAGCTAGGCGTCGTCGGCCTCGTCCTTGCCCGTGAACACCTCTTTGGCCTTGGCCACTGCGTGTGTGGCGATCTCGACCGAGTCCTCGACGATGGCTCCTACGCCACCGGCGATATCGCCCTTGACGATGTGACCGGCGTCCTCGACGATGTCGGCGGCCTTTTCGACGGCATGGGCGGCGATGTCCTTCGCCGCGTTGACTGCGCTCTTGGGATCAAAGCCCATCAGGAACTCCTAAGTTTTCACGTGAATTCCCTACCGACACTAGACCTGGCGGCTGGCTGCGAAGGTACCTTCTTCTCAAAGTTGTGGTGGATCGCTCAACGGTCCGCATCGGGACAGCAGCACCCGATGCGGACGGCGGCGAGAGGGAGGGTTCGTGATGGCGGTTCATGGTGCTAGGCGCGGTTCACGGGTGGGGGCGGCAGCCTTTGTGCTGGGTCTTTCCCTCGCTGGTCCGAGTGCGACCGGTGTGGCCGCGGCCGACAGCCCCGACACCGATTCCGCGGGGGCGGCCCAGTCGGTCGATTCAACCGGGCAGACGACGGCACGG
>CAIOYU010000132.1 GCA_903862565.1 uncultured Actinomycetes bacterium
ATGACCGGACCGTCAACCCCGGCGTGCCGCAGCGCGCGAGACTCGGGTACCTGCCCAACCCGGTCGTCACCGCACGAAACGCGCTCTCCGCCATCCCAGTCGGGTGGGACAACGGGATCGCCCATCTGACGCGCGATCCCGGGAACCGGCCGTTCGGGACGGCAGCGCCGGGGATGTACGGAGTGGGCGGCCCTCCGGTCGACAGCGGGGCGGTCGATCCCTTTGGGGCACCGACGCCGCTGAGGCCGTCGTCCCCGGCTCCGGCAAGCCGAAGGGCCACGCAACTCCGCCCCTCCTCGACGGCCCTCACCGGCCGAACCGCAACACGCCCGCGCGTGGGGTCCGCCCCTGGCGCCGCCACGGTGCGAGAGGCATCACCGGACCGACATTCACCCTCGTACGCCAGAAAGCGCACGGGCACGTCCTGATTGGGCCGAAAGTCCCTGCCCGACCGGGCAAGAGGTCGAGTAGCCTCAGACCAACCGGTGGGAGGGGGAGAACAATGCGTCAGGTCAGTCGGTCCATCGCAACGTCCGTGCTGGTGGTCGGCGCCGCCTTCGCCACGACACTGCCGTCGACGATCTCACCGGCGGTGGACCTCGCCGCGACGGCGCTCTACATGGGCGGGACCGATCATCCGCTGAGCGTTCCCGACGACACCACGGCCTATATCGAAACCTACGTCAACTGGGCCTACCACGACTTCGTCGCGCCGTCCGGCCTGTGCACCGGCGGAGATCCCGGGTGCGCCCAGGCGACGGTGTACACCCCCGAGCAGTTCTGGCCCATCACCGGGCTTGACGCCATGCGCTACGACACGTCTGTGGCGCTCGGCCTGGCCAACCTCGATGCCTGTCTGCGGGGAGTCGCCTGCACGGTGACCGATCCCCCCTACACCTCGACCGGTTCGCGGCCGCTCACCGACACCGCCTACACCGTGTTCGCGTACTCCCAGAGTGGGGCGATCGCCAGCATGGAGAAGTCCGACCTGATCGCCCACCCGCCGTCGGGGACGGTGAGCTTCGTGTTCGAGTCGAACCCGAACCGCCCCAACGGCGGGATCCTGGAACGCTTTGTGGGCGTGACGATTCCCATCCTCGACGTCACATTCACCGGCGCGACGGTGACGAACTCACCGCAGCCGACTCCGCTGACCACCGTCGACGTCGTCCACCAGTACGACCCGGTGGCCGACTTCCCGCTCAATCCGCTCAACGCGCTCGCCATGGTCAACTCACTCATGGGCTTCCTCTACGAGCACCCCGAGAAAGGGTCCGGAACCCCGGAACTGCAAGGGCAGTATCAGGATTCGACGTACTACCTCGTTCCGACGACCACACTGCCACTGCTGCGTCCACTGCTCGTCGTTCCGTTCCTGGGGCCGCTGATCGCCACGACGGTGGACCCGCCATTACGGGTTCTGACGGAAAGCGGCTACGACCGGACCATCAACCCCGGTACACCGAGAACGGCGAACTACTTCTACGTGCCGAATCTCGTCACGCTGACCACGAACTTTCTCAAAGCCATTCCGAACGGCTGGGACAACGGGATCGCCTACCTCACCGGCGATCCCACGAAGCGACCGTTCCACACGGCCCCGCAGGGTCCCTACGGGGTCGGCGGACCGCCGGTGAACTCCGGTGCGTTTGACCCCTACGGGCCACCGACGCCCTACGTCTCGGGTTCCGCGTCCGCCACCACGCCGCCTACCGCTCCGTCGGTACCTCCCTCGACCACAGCACAACTAGCGCGCAGCCCGCTGCCGAGACAGCGGGCCACACCATCGCGCCCCATCCCACCGGGGGCTCCGTCATTTGCGCGCTCTCGCACAGTGCCCGCCGCCGCCGGCCTGTCCGGGAACCGACCCGGACGATCGCGAGCGACCTCAGCCCAGTAGCGGACGGCGGTCCCTGGTCATCTCGGTCAATGCGTTCTGCATGGCGGTGTGCACGCGGTCGGCGAGCGCGCCGGCGTCCTCGTCGGCGAGAGCACGCATCGCGGGCAGTACCCGGGTGTCCAGCTTGGTGGGCAGCGGAAGGTAGGGCAGCAGCCCTGTCCCGCCGACGCTGAGGCCCCACGGCAGCGACAAAGTGATCGGGATGGCCTTGACCCGCAACAGTTTGTCGA
>CAIOYU010000133.1 GCA_903862565.1 uncultured Actinomycetes bacterium
ACGGTTGCGAGCATGAAGGAGAGAGTCATGGGATACGCCAACTACATCGGACGCGTCGGGGGCTTGGCCGTTGCCCTCGGCGTCGGGATGGCAGTCGCATCAACCACCGGTGTCGCCTGGGCCGACGTCACGGACGCCGACGGCACCAGTGCGGACTCGGCGGCGCCCACTCGTGGCTCGGCGAAGGCGGCCCGTTCCGCTCAGGCCTCCACTCCGAATGCTGCCGCCTCACGGTCGAACAAGGCTGCGGCTCCCGACACTTCCGCAGCGCCCTCGCGCGGGGACTCCCCGGCTCCGGTGCGCGTCAAGCTGCGCAACAAGGCCGTCTCCGGCGGATCGGCGCCGACAGCTCCCGTGAGCGCGCCCGCCTTCACCCCGGTCGCTCCCGCGGGCGGCCCGGCGTTCACCCCGATCGTTCCCGCTGAGGGCCCCACGTTCGTCGCGGCCGAGGCCCCCGCCGCAGCCGCTGTGCGCGCCCCCTTCGCCGCGGCCACCGTCGCGCCCGCCGTCGTCTCCAACTCGGCACCCGCCCCGGCTGCTGCCGTCGCAGCCCCGATCAAGAACGCGATCGTCAACGCCGTCGGTTCGAAACTGGTGAAGTCCCTACTGGCGCAGCTCGGTTCGGGGCTGCTCGGTAATCAGACCCAGTTGACGTCGCTGTGGGCTGCGCTGGCTCTGGTTCGCAAGGAAATCGGCAAGATCGGCACCCTGCATCTGCCGACCGCCGCGGTCACCAGCTCGGCCACGCCGAGCCCGAACCTTCTGGTCAACGCCGGCGCCGAGTTCGGTGACCCGTCGCTGTCCGGCTTCACGTCGGTCACCGTTCCGGGATGGACCGTCACGGGTACGCCCACGGTGATCAACTACGGCGGCCCGCGCACCATCTGGTCGGTCGGTCAGCCGTTCGCCTTCCCGAACCTGCCTGCGGCCATCGGCTTCCCGCAGGCGAAGGTCGGTCCGAAGGTCAACGGCACGCTCACCGGTGGCAATCAGTTCTTCGGCGGTGGCCCAGTGGCCGACTCGACCATCTTCCAGAAGGTCGATCTGTCCGCCGCCAGTGCGGCCATCGACGCCGGAACCACGGGCTACAACCTCGGTGCGTGGCTAGGCGGCTACACCCTCGACCCGTCTGCGGCCTCGGTGAAGGTCACCTTCCTCGACGCCAGCGGCAAGTCGCTGGGTGAGGCCAAGCTCAAGGAGGTGGGCCTGTTCCAGCGCATGTTCTCGACCAAGTTCATCGAGGAGACCGCAACGGGACTGCTCCCGACCGGCACCCGTTCGGCCAACGTCGAAGTGATCTTCACCGACAAGAACCCGATCAAGTACGGGTTGAACGCCAAGTACAACGACGCGTTCGCGGACAACGTCTCGTTCACGATCGATGCCGCTCTGCCGGCCCCGCCGGCACCGACGGCGCCGGCGGTGAACCCGAAGATGGTCAACAGCCTCGACCATGTCTTCATGACCTACGTCGAGAACAAGGGTTACAACGACATTCTCGGCAGTGAGAATGCGCCGTTCCTGAACGGCCTGATGACGACCTACGGGTTCGCCACCAATTACTACGCGTTGACTCACGGCAGCCTCCCCAACTACTACCCGATGAACGGCGGCACGAACTACGGGATCACCTACAACTGCGCCGAGATTTGTATCGATGACACAGTGCCTGGCGTCAAGACTCTGAACAAGAACCTAGATCAGGCAGCTAAGATGTGGCGGGAGTACGCCGTAGGCCTGAAACCCGGCCAGGATCCCACCGTGTCCGGCGGCATGTACGCCTTTGACAATTCGCCCTTCCAGGCCTTCAAGTCGGTCACCGGAACCCGTGCCTACGCCGATCAACACATCGTGCCGATCGAGCAGATGGAGCTCGATCTGCAGGACAGCGCCACCACGCCGGCTTTCACCTGGTTCGCGCCGGACGAGGATTCCAACGGTGAAGGTCCTGTCTCCGGGGTGAGTGGCGCGCTCAAGTTCGTGTTGAACCAGTTCGATCCGAAGCACCAGTACAACGTCCCCGCTCTCGACGCCTTCCTCGAGACCTACGTGACGGTCATCAAGGACTCGCCGGTCTGGAATGACCCGACCAGGCGGTCGGCGATCATCGTCACCTTCGATGAGGACAACAACAACACCTACCTGGGCTTCAGTAAGGATGCCAACCACATCGTCACGGTGGTCATCGCTTCTCCGGGCGCTATTGCGGCCGG
>CAIOYU010000134.1 GCA_903862565.1 uncultured Actinomycetes bacterium
GCGATAAGCAGCATGATGGTTCCGACAGTGCTGCTTCCCGGCAAGTCAGCCTTGTCGTGACGTCGTGTCATCAGCGAATTTCCGCCGGTTCCCATCCCGGTGGTAACGCGACGCGGCCTGCCCCAGGATTCTGCTAGCACTACTCAACCGATCGGGATCGACGATCAAAGGCTCTGTCATGCAACGTTTCCTACAAGTCGCAGTGCTAGAAAAATTTGCTCCATGCTAGCAAGGCCGCAGTAGAACGGAATGCACCGATTTGCCAACGAGACCAGCCGACGCACCGCCCAACACGGCGACGGGAGTGGTCAACCATCGACATCACAGGGGGAGGAGATCCGGCGGTGCCGGTGGCCGCGGGGGCGCGGCGGTGATCTTCGGCGCTCACCGGTCAGCGATACTGGCCGGGTGACTGAGCTCAACGTGCTGGGCGGACCCCTGGATCCGTGCGGCACCGATCCGATGACCGGCTTCTACCGCGACGGCTGCTGCTCCACCGGGCCGCAGGATCATGGACTGCACACCATTTGCGCGGTGGTCACCGCCGAGTTCCTCGAGCACCAGAAGTCCATCGGCAACGACCTGAGCACCCCGATGCCGCAATACCGATTCCCCGGCCTGGTCCCCGGCGATCGCTGGTGCGTCACCGCCAACAACTGGCTGCGCGCCTATCACGACGGCTGCGCGGCCCCGGTGGTGTTGGCCTCCACCCATGAGCGAACCCTTGATGTCGTCCCGTTGGTCGCACTGAAGGAACACGCCGTCGACGTGCCCGACGATCTGGGTGGGCTTTAATCCGTGCCGCTGGAGGATCGCCTCACCGAGGCGCTGGAATTCGGCGCGCCCTACGTGATCGAACGCCTGGTCAAAGACCGCGTCTGCGACAGCGCAGGCGACGCTGAGGCTCTGTTCAGGGAGGCCAAGAGATACCTGGTGCTGTGCGAGGCCACCACCGGGGCGTCCTACGGCATGTACTCGGTGATGGTGGACGCAGCCTGGCACAACTTCATTCTGTTCACCGCCGAATACACCGACTACGGCCGTCGCTACTTCGGCTCCTACCTCCACCACGCGCCGGCGGGCTCGCCGGATGAGGCACGGCAGATCGCCGAGGAAAAAGTGGCTTCCTTCAACGACTTTCGAGTCGCCTACGAGGAGCTGTTCGGCGAGCCCCTGCCGTCGGTCTGGTACGACGAGAACAGCGTCGTCCCCTCCCGACGTGTCGTCAACGACAACGCCGAGCAATGGAGCGTCACCGTCGACGACGACACCGTCGCGTTGATCGACAGCGTCGGTGACCCGGTGTTGTCGGTCGACGCCCTGGCCCTGCCTGCAATGAGTTTCATTGCGCGGACAGGGGATTTCTGCGTTCGCGACCTCCCCGGCGATCTGACCGACGAGGAGAAGGTCGCTCTAATCACGCCCTTGGTTCGATCCGGAGTCCTGCGGGTGCTGCCCTAATCGTGCCGCGGTAGGGCGATCGAGTAGCTGACTTCATCGGCGGGACGCCCACCGATGACGATGGTGCGCTGCCGGCCGTCCGTCCGCCAGCCCACCCGTTCGTAGAAGCGCCGAGCCTGCGCATTGGCAGACAGAGTCCACAGGAAGGCGCGGTCGTAGCCGGCCCGGGCCAACCGTTCGCGGGCGCCGTCGATCAGCGCGCGGCCGATACCCCCGGCCCACCGACGGGGGTCGACGTAGACCGCCCAGACCTCAGCGCTGGCAGCGAGGTCGAGGTCTCGTGATCGGCCGATCGTGACGTGCCCGCAGATCGCACCACGGTCAACAGCCACAAGGGTGTACGGCCCGCTCAGGTCCATCGCCTCAAAGGAAAACCGGCCGGCCCATTCCTGCACGCTCAACCCATCGAGGAAGTCCTGCGCGAGCAGGCCGCGGTAGCCCTCCTGCCAGCCGCGGACGTGGACGTCGGCGACCGCCATCGAGTCCTCCGCCGTCGCTTCCCGCACGTCGACCATCCACGCAGTATCGCCGTGATCGGCGTCAGGCGATCGGGGGACACGCGATTCATCCGGTTCGCCGACCGGTCGGCGGACACTGCCATCGCCACCTGCGCGGGAGAGTGAACGAGTAGCCAAAGCGCCATCCGCGCAACGAAACAACCGCGAGGAGCAGAGAATGAACACCAACACCGAGACCGTCAACGTCGGCCGACTCAGCGTCACCAGCCACCGCGGCCGGTCGGCCGATCTGCTGTGTTTCCGCGCCAATCTGCTCTGCTTCAACCCCGGCAACAGCGGTTCGTCCACGGCGGGCGACCGTCGCTGACCGCGAAAGCTAACCTTGCCCGATGACGGGCGGCACGCGACTGATCACGGTCGGGTTGGCCACCGCTGCCCTGGCTCTGGCGGGCTGGCTGGCGACCCTGGTGGCGGTGCCTCTGGCGCAGCAGCCCCCGGGCCTTGAGGATCTCACCGCGGCCTGGACGCAGGCCGGGCCCACACCGCTGGGTCGGCCGACCACTGTGCCGGTTCCGCCGGGCCAGACGCTGGTGGCCTTCCTGGTGGGCACCGACCTGTACGGCATCGCGGGGACCACCCGTGGTGACTGCACGGCCACCCGGGACGGGCAACCGCTCAGCCTCGACTGGCCTGTGCACATCAACCCGTCACTGACCGGGGTACTACAGGCCGGCCAGCAGACGGTCGCAGTCGCCGGGTGGCAAAACACCACACCTGGCGACATCACCGTCGAGATTCTCTGCCGCAGTGGCGATTCGACCGTGGATCATTACGTGGCGGTACCGACCCGCACCGCCGTGACGCCCCGGAATCCGTGGTTTCAGCCCTGGGCGTGGGTGGCACTGGGCGCCGTCGGCGCGGCATTGGTCGCCGCCGGCCTGCTGCGGGCCGGGCCGGCCTAGCGAGAATCGCTACATGCCGCTGCGCGGGGATCACCGGGGTAACGTCCCGCGGTGTGAAAATTCGCGTCGCACGCGCCGATTCACCCTCATTGCCGCCAGTCTCGTGATCACCGGAATGGGACTGGCCGCCGGCTGCGCCTCGACCAAAGAGTCGCCGTCGCCGTCGCCGTCCGGGAACTCGACGACGAGCAAGGTGGATTCGAAAACCAACGTGAAACGGCCGGGAACGGGCGACAACTAACGGTTCGTCGCGGATTCAGCGTGCTTCTTCGACGGCGCCTGTGGTGACGGTGTCGGCGCCGGCAGTGCGCATGGGCGCGGCGATGATGGCGGTATTACTGGCCTCAGGGTGCGGCTCAGGTTCCCACGAACCGACGATGACCGTGACCTATGAGAGGGCTTCCACGGGTCCGGCGATCGTCGGCCGCGCGATGATGACACGGACGCGCATGCTGGATCACTTAGCCGAAAATATCAATCACACGCTGGTTCTGCCGTACGACATCGCGTTGGTCGGGGCCCAGTGCGGCGAGGCGAACGCATTCTGGAACCTCGCCGAGAAGAAGATCACGATCTGCTACGAGGACGCCAACCTGAGCTTGCACGCCTTCAAAGCGGCCGGCGACACCGATCCGATCCCGGCGGCGGTCAACGCCGAACTGGCCACCTTCTATCACGAGCTCGCCCATGCGGCAATCGATTTCGATGACCTACCGACCACCGGCCGGGAAGAGGACGCCTCCGACCAACTCGTGGTGCTCCTGCCGACCTCGTCACCGACGGGCTGTTGCCCGAGAGCCGGGCGGACGGCTGCGAGGGCGAGTACAAGCAACTGACACGGTCCTGGTCCAGGCTGCTCGCGCCCTATGAGAAACAGAAGTGACTTGGCGAAAGCCACCTGGAAAAGCCTCGCAATCCGCAATTTTTAGAGTCGAAATGCCCTAGCATTCGGTTAGCGAGCACATTTCAGTTTCGCTCGGAACCAGCAGAACGGAGTGGGGCGATGGCGCAACGGCTCAGGGCCCGAATGGCAGCGGGGACTTTTTTCTTGGGGATGTCCCTGGCAGGGCCGCAGACTATGGGTCTCGCCTCAGCCGACACCGGCGACGCGGAGTCGGCCGGCGTGTCGGTCGCTGCGGAGAGCCCCGCAGCGCCGACCCGGTCATCGAAGGCTCCCGCGAAGAGCACGGCACGGCATAGCGCTGACTCGGCTCGTCGGGCGGGGCGCACCGCGGCCCCTCGCGCTGCCGCTTCAGCAGCGGTGAATCCGCCGGTCGAGGAGCGCGCAACCGGCCCGGTGCGGCGGTCGGCTGTTGAGCGCGCCTCGGTCACAGCGGCTGCACCGCGAGCGGCGCGCCGTTCGGCACAGCAGACGCCGGCCCCCGCATCGATAGCCGCCACCCTTGGCATTCCGGCCACCGCGGCTCCTCTCGCGGCGGCCCTTGCTCCGGCACCCGCGACGTCCGTCGCGGCGCCCGCGACGTCCGTCGTGGCGCCCGCGACGTCCGTCGCGCCCGCCGCCGCAGCGGTGAAGATCGTTCCCCCGGATCTGCACGTCCCCGCGATCCGGCACACCGTCGAGGGCATCAAGACCGCGGTGAACGGCTTCTTCGACAACCTGTCCAGCTTCGTGTCGGGCTTGCCGGCCGGCCCGATGTCGGATTACCTCGCCGGTGCGCTGCTGCAGGTTCGGCGAACTCTCGGGGGCCAGAGCCCGGCCGCCCCGGCCAGTACGAATGCGGCCGCGCTGACGGCGGTGGATTCCAACCAGCACGTGCTGCTGATCGGCGTCGACGGCACGGATCTGAGCAAGATCCTGGAAGATCCCTACAACCAGGCCTTCTTCGACCTGATGGACACCGGCACCACGGCCGCGTCCACGATGGTCGGCCACACCACAATCTCCGCCCCGGGCTGGACCGGGATCCTCACCGGTGTCTGGAGCGAGACGGCCGGGGTATCCAACAACGTGTTCACCCCGTGGACCTACGACACCTGGCCGACGGTGTTCAACCAGCTTGAAAAGGCCGATCCGTCCATCTCGACGACGGTCGTCGCGAACTGGGAGGTCATCGCCCAAATCGCCGGTGCCGGTTCGGAACCCGCTGACACCATCGTCTACTACCCGCAGATCAATGGAAGCTGGGAGGACACCGACGACGCGGTCGGCACCAGGTCCATCTATGAGATTCTGAACACCGCGGCGGGAACACCGAGTCTGCAGATGACCTACTTCGTCGGCGTCGACAACTCCGGGCACGATACCTACGGCGCCGGATCCCCCGAATATGCCGCAGCCTTGCGCAACGTCAACGACAACATCGCCGACATCATGGCAGCGGTGGACTCGTGGGAGACCTCCAACCCGGGTGAGGAGTGGACGGTCATCGCGGTCACCGACCACGGTCAGGTGCTCAAGGCGCCGCTCTCCCCATTGGTCGATGGCCTTCTGGCCCATGGCTTCCAGTCACCGATCGAGACGACGGCGTTCATCATCGCCGACGGTCCGGACTTCGCCGACGGTGCCATCAACAACACCTATTCGCAGGTCGACATCACGCCGACCGTGCTGCGGTTGTTCGGCCTCGGAACCGAGCCGTACTTCGCGGGCAAGCCCCTGATGGATAAGGTCGCCAGTAACTACCGGCCGGCGGTTCCCGGTCAGCCCGCGCTGAAGAAAGCGCTCAATGACGCCCTCGGGATGTACGGCTACCCCGACACCGCGACGAACCAGCGCCTGACGGTGCGCACCCTCGCCGCGACTGTGCCCTACGCCATCTACACCGCGGTCACCGCTGTGGCCGACCCCGGTGATTGTTCGTCGTTCACCTGCGTCCTGTCTAACGTCAACACGCTGCCGGAGATTTTGGCGCTGCCGATCCTGTTCACCGGCGCGGTGGTCTACAACATGGTCAACATCCCGGTCCAGATCATCGTCCGCCTGACCGGCGTCACGGGCAACAAGATCTTCGCACCGAATTGGTGGCCGTTCTTGCCGGTGCCTGGAGTGCAGGACGTGCCGCCGTCGCAGCCGATGCCGCTCGGGGTGCCGCAACCGTATCGGTTGCAGACGGTCTGACCTGACCGGGTAGAGCATGTCGTAGCGGTGGCCCGACGGTCATCGCGGATACCACGACACTATCGGCGGTCTCCTCCGTGACCCGTCGATGAACAATTACCCAGGATCGGGTGAATTCCTTTGCAGGAGCTCTGAATTGACCGGAAGGCATCCCAACAGCGCTACGGTTTGACGGAACACGCCGCGTCCGGAGGGAGATCAGCGCCATGTTCGCGGTAGGTCGAGTCCCGCTCGTGGTGACCTCCGTGGCCGCACTCCTGGCCGCGCAGGGTTGTTCCCGGCCGACACCGGCTCCGCTGCCGGTGCTGGAGGGGCGCACGCAGTCCCCCGGTGCGCCGCTTGTCCTCGGCCCGAACGAGCGCGCGGCCGCCGACTCGACCAAGCACATCGTCGTTCTCTACATGCAGAACAACAGCTTCGACAAACTCTTCGGGCTCTGGGACCAGGTCAACGGTGACCCGGTCGACAACATCGCCAACGCGCCCGCGTCGACACTCAGGCAGGTCAATCAGGACGGCACGCCGCTCACTTGTCTTCTCATGAACGACGTCAATCTGGCCTCGGGTGACCATGCGGGCCAGACGACATGCACCGACACCGGCGGGCTACGAAACGGACGGTATCCGGCCTACCAATCGCCGTACCCGAACGGGCCGTTTCCGCTGAACGACGCCCTGCCGGCCGGAGCGATGACCTGCCCACCTCCGGGCACTGATGCCGACCTGGTGAAGTACCGCCAGGTTCAGGCGGGCAACGGGGTTGCGGCGAACTCTCCGGGCGCCCAGGCAGGCGGGGGTACCCGCGACCTCGTGCATCGTTTTTACCAGGAGCAATACCAGATCAACGGCGGAGCGATGAACCGCTACGCCGTCGGCAGCGACGCGGCCGGACTCGTGATGGGGTACTACGACACCAGGCAACTGAGCACCTACGAGTACCTCACCGGCACGAAGGCCCCCACGTTCGCGGTGGCCGACAAGTTCTTCGCCGGCGTATTCGGTGGTTCTTTCACCAACGGCCAGTGGTTGATCAGCGCCACGTTGCCGCAGTGGCCCGACGCCCCCGCGGCGATGCGCTCGATCCTGGACAGCAACGGCATGTCCAAGAGCCAGAAGCCCGCCGACGGGAAGTCGCTGGGCCAGTACAACTACTACCAATCGCCCGACCCCGACGGGCTCCGAGACGGTCAGATGACCCAGGCTTGCCAGCAGCCGCGGACGAATCCGCAACGGCTGTGCGGAGACTGGATCGTCAACACCAGCTTCTCAGTCCAGTGGCCGTATCCGCCGAACGCGGTCCCTGAACGGCTCCTCCCGCTGCTGAAGTACCCGACGATCGGTGACCGCCTCAATGACGCCGGGATCGACTGGGCCTGGTATTCCGGCGGCTGGACCAATGCCAACGGTCTGACCGATCAGCCGGGCTGGACCAACGGCACAGGTCCCATCCCGAGGACCTACACCGACGCCAAGGGCGAGCCGGCCAGTAATCCCGACGGCTGCCCCGATCCGTCGGCGGACCCGTCGACGACGTGGCCGTTGTGCCCCGACGTGGACTTCCAGCACCACCACCAATCCTTCAACTACTTCTACAACTGGTCGACCGCGACGCCGCAGACCCAGGCTAACCGCGCAAAGAACCTGCAGGACCTGGCCGCCTGGTATCCGCTGGTCGGTGGTGACGCCTGCCAACTGAAGCCGGTGTCCTTCGTCCAGGAACTCGGGCCGCGCAATCAGCATCCCGGTTACGGCAGCGCCTACGTCGGCGACGAACAGATCGCCTCTGTCCTGCGTTCGATCTACGAAGGGCCCTGCGCGGCAGACACACTCACCGTTGTCACCTACGACGAGTTCGGAGGGGCGTGGGACCACGTGCCTCCGCCGGGGCAGGGCTCCCCCACCAAAGGTGCCTACGACGAGTTCGGTCCGGGTACCCGGATCCCCACCCTGCTCGTGTCGAACAGCCTGCCGCGCAGCGGTGTTGACTCCACGACGTATGACTTGGCATCGGTGATCGGCACCATCACCGCGAAGTACGGACTCACACCGCTCAATCGGCGCGACTCCGAACAGGCCACCATCTGGTCGGCCTGGTCGGCCTTGAAAAAGTAGGGAAAGGACACACCATGCACCCACGGATGTCACGCGGACTGGCGGTCGTCGTCGCGGCAGTGATGGTTGCCGCCTGCTCGGGACCGCGACCAGCGGCCGAGGGCGGGAAACCCGGCGACCCGTCGGCCAGTGCGGGCCAGAGTGTGCCGGCGCTGGACAAGGCCGGGTGGACCGACACCGTGTACGAGAAGCTCACCGGGATCATCGCCGGATCGGCCGGGCAGGACAAGAAGGTGGTGTTCGACTTCGACAACACCACCCAGGCACGCGACATCGGCGAGGCCGTCTTGGCGCGGGCGCAACAGACCAACGCGATCGACCCGGCGTCGTTGTCCCCGGCGATGTTTCCTCCGTTCACGGCAGCCGGCGGCGAGCAGATGACGATTTCGAAGGGGGTGTCCGACTACTTCGAGGCGGTGCTGGATTCCGGCGGAGACGCAGATCCGTTCCGCGAGTACTCCTCGCTGCCGATGCCCGCCTCGGCGTTCTACGGCCGCACCGTTGGTGACGTCGTTGCCCAGACCACGGCGGTCTACGACGGCGGCTCGGGGGCTGCCGATCTGAAGTCGGGGAAGCAGTCGATGATCCTCGGCGCGGGAAGGCCCTTCATCTACCCGCAGATGGCCGACCTCTACGGCAATCTGCGCAGCCACGGCTATGACGTGTGGATCGTGTCCGCGGGGGTCGCGTGGGCGGTGCGCTGGATGGTGCAGAACGCGCTCAACCCGGCGATCGTCGCAAAGTACGGCAAGGATGCGGCCCTGCCTCTCGACCACGTGGTCGCGATCACCCAGTTGATGAAGGACCGCAGCACCGGGAAACTCGTGTCGGATTACCAACTCACCCATCAGACTCCCGACGCGGCCTACATCAATCTCGAGCCCGCCAGGATCGCCCAACTGGAGATCCTGGGACTCCCGGACGGCCTGGGCTCATGGCGGGGCGGCAAGACCGGTGCCATCGACAACGTCATCACCCGCGGGGAACTGTTCATGGCGGGCGGCGACTCGTTCGGCGACGTCGAGATGCTCAACCGGGCACCGAACCGCCTCGTCATCAGCCGGATGAACAAACCTGACCTCGCCGCCGGTTTCGCCGGCGAAATCGCCAAGGCTCCCGACGCGACCTGGATGCTGCAACCGGCCATCGACTCCGCACCCGTCGGATTCCTGACGAGCAAATGCGAGATGGCGACCAAGACCACCGCCGACACCGAAGTGACCGCCAAGACCGACAAGTCACTCGGGGCCCTCGAACCGACCGGACTGCTGGGGTCGTTCGTCACGTGCTGACCGTGCATTCCAACGATCGGGGACACCTCGGGCCTGTCCGGTTGGCGGCGTCCCGCATCGGTGTCCCGGCCATTGAGATCTGTTCACCTTCGGGTCGCCCCACGGTCACCGAACCAGGTTAAAGTGCGCCCGTGCAGATACACCTGGATGGTTACACCGTCGTCGACGACGAAGACGACGACCCGATACTGCTCGATCCCAGCGGCATCGTGGTCGACACGTGGCGGGAGAACTATCCCTACGACCACCGCATGGATCGTCCCGACTACGAGGAGCAGAAACATATTCTGCAAGTCGAGCTGCTGAAGCTGCAGAAATGGACCAAAGCCAACGGGCTCCGGCACGTCATCGTCTTTGAGGGCCGTGACGCCGCAGGTAAGGGCGGCACCATCAAGCGCTTCATGGAGCACCTCAATCCCCGCGGAGCCCGCGTGGTCGCGTTGGAGAAGCCGACGGACAGAGAAAGCACGCAGTGGTACTTCCAGCGGTACGTCAGCCATCTGCCGTCGGCGGGGGAGATCGTGCTCTTCGACCGGTCCTGGTACAACCGCGCCGGGGTCGAACGGGTCATGGGGTACTGCACGCCCAAGCAGCACGCCGAGTTCGTCCGGCAGGTTCCGCTGTTCGAGCAGATGCTCGTCAACGACGGGATCAGCCTGACCAAACTGTGGTTCTCGGTCTCGTCGTCAGAGCAGCGCACCCGCTTCACCATTCGCCACGTCGACCCGGTTCGGCAGTGGAAGCTCTCACCGACCGATCTGGCCTCGCTGGACAAGTGGGACGACTACACGGCGGCCAAAGTGGATATGTTCACCTGGACCGACACCGAGGTCGCCCCGTGGACGGTGATCAAGAGCAATGACAAGAAACGCGCGCGCGTCAACGCGATGCGCCACGTGCTGAGCAAGTTCGACTATGAAGACAAGGATTACGAGTTGGTTGGCCAACCCGATCCGCTGATCGCCGGGCGGGCCATGTCGCATTCCGACTGAGGCCGGAGACCGCGGCCCGCTGCAGTCGTGGCCGACGGTCGAAGATGGCGGGCCTTCGGACCATCGCGCTCGTGAGCCTGGGGTCGACGTTGTTCGTGCTGATGGGTGCCTTCGCGTTTGGCGCCGGCGATCCGACACGAGTGGCCGCCCAGGTGGCCTCGTGGATCGGGTTTCTGGGCGCCGGCGTGATGCTTGACGACGAGCGGTGCGTGACGATGATGACCGAATTCATCGCCGGAAACCCCGAACTGTGGAACGAGGACATCGGAGTGGCCGAGACATGATGCAGGCCTTTGCCTTTGCGAGCGGGGCCACACCCACCCAGAAATCCTCAGCCCACCGTTGGCGACAAGGAGGTCAGCCCACCCACACCCGGCCGAACCTGCTCATCGCGCTCCAGTAGACGTCCCGGCCCCAACCTGGGGAGGGGAAGACGACTCCCTGCGTCACTCCGCCGATCCGGGCCCGACCCTTCTCCTCGCCGGTCTGAATATCGAGCACCACAACGTGTTCCCCGCCGCGGCCGAAGTCGTTGGTCACGATCTCCCCGCTGCGCGGAAGGCAGATCATGTGACTGGCCGCGCCGATGTCGTCTTTGCGCCACAGACCGGTGAGCATCCGTGACTCCACATCAAACGACCAGGCCCGCAGGACGCGATTGGCCGAATCGAACCCGACCACAATGCGGCGCGACTCATCGACCAGCGGCGGATTGGTGACGCTTCCACCCGCGATACCGGAGACCTCGATCGCCTCATAGTCGTTGCTGTCGGAGAGGTTAACCCGGACCAGACGGTTCGGGGTGCGGCTCACCCCCCGGCCGATCATGGAGGTCCGATACCGGTGTTTCCCGTTGTCCATGAACCAGGCCTGCCCCAGCGCCAGGACCGGGTCCCAGCCGAAGGTCTGATCGGTACCGGTGGCGTAATCGGCCCGCCAATCCTTTTCGAGGACAAGCGTTGCGGCGATGTCGTCCCAGTCGAAGCGGAAAATACTCTGTACGCCAACCACATACACCGTGTTGCCGCAGGCACTCAGCCTCGCGATGACCGGCTCCGGGCATTCGATGTCCCGGCAGGCGAACCCCAGTGGATCGGGTCGCAGGACCGACAGCCGGGCGTTGCGGCCCTCAGAGATGTTCTTCGTCACGATCATCCCGTTGTCGAGGACGACGAAGCTGTTGTAGGGCAGGTCCAACGGCAGCCTCAACGCCTCCTTCACACTGCAGTCCCTGCCCAGACGATGCGCCCACCGCCCATACACCACGTACAGGTCACCGTTCGCATGCAGCGCCATGCCCCCGGGCCACATCGGACCGCCGGGAAGCAACGGCGACTTCGTCTGCGGCGCAAGGGTCACCGGATCGATCAGCGACACCCGGCACGAGGTCGGCAGCCCCAGCCGCGCCCGCATCGCCGAGTGGGTCAGCAGATACACCTCACCCGGTGCGCCCAGCACGGTCATGGTCGACATGACCCGCGTCACCGCCGTGGCATGCAGGCCCTCTCCGGGCCGCAGGCCCAGCCCTGCTCCCCCATGCGGCACCTGCAGGCGTTGCTGTCCGCCATCCTCGGCCGGCCAGGGGGTGTTCAGATAGCCCAGATCCGCCACATCGTCCCCGCCTGCCGTCGAATGTTGTGGAGCCGCACGTGCGCCAATTCAATTCCACCACCAACCACCCCAGCACCTGCGGAGGAGTCGCAACCGGCAACGTCAGCCTGCGCGCCAACAGACGCCGCCGGGCACGTACTCAGAGACCTCACCCTCGAACCCACCAGGGACTACCAACCAACCGGAGCCCCCGAAGGCCCAACACGGAAAAAGGTCTGAACCCAAAGTGGGTTCAGACCTGTTCCATGTCCTGCGACATCACCTGGTAGCGGGGACAGGATTCGAACCTGCGACCTCTGGGTTATGAGCCCAGCGAGCTACCGAGCTGCTCCACCCCGCGACGACGTGCTCCCAAAGGCTACCCATTCCGGACCGCACACGCCAAATCCCCAGCTGAAAGCCTCGCAAGTCGCGCCAAGATGCGCACACCCGCCGTAAACTGACCGACCATGACGCAATCGCTGGAGGCCCGTGTCGGGCACCTCTCCCCCACTGTGATCGGCATCTGCCGGATCGTCTTCGGGTTCCTCTGGACCCTGCACGGCACCGCCAAGCTGTTCGGTTGGCCGGACACCGGCAGTGGTCGGGTGCCCGTCGGCACCTGGCCGTACTGGTGGGCCGGGATCATCGAGGTGGCCGTCGGTGTGCTCCTGATGCTGGGGCTGTTCACTCTCCCGGTGGCCCTGCTGGGCTCGGGCACCATGGCGTTCGCCTACTTCACCGAACACCAGCCCGCGGGCCTGCTGCCCATCCAGAACAAGGGCGAACTCGCGGTGGTCTACTGCTTCGCCTTCCTGCTGATCGCCTTCGTCGGCCCGGGCGCCTTCGCCCTGCAGCGCCGACGCCGGGCCGGCTGAACTCACTCAGATGTGGTGCAGACGGCACTGCGCAATGCGCACGGAATCGTCGACAACCTTGTAGACAAGACGGTGTTCGGCGGTAATGCGCCGGGACCAGTACCCGTGTAGTCCGTGCTTGAGCGGCTCGGGCTTGCCGATGCCCTCATTGCCGTGGCGCTGGATCTCCGCGACTAACTGATTGATGCGGCGCAAGATCTTACGATCGTGCTCCTGCCAGTAGAGGTAGTCGTCCCAAGCGGACTCATCCCACACCAGCGTCACTCCAGCAGATCATGCGCGACGCCTTCCCCCGCCTCAAGTCGCTCGATCGACGCGAGCAATCGCCTCGCGTTCGCCGGGTTCTGTAGGAGATGCGCTGTCTCTTTCAATGACTCGTAGTCGTCAAGGGCAACCAAGACCACCGGGGCCTTCCCGGCGCGGGTGATGACGACTTCCTCGCGATCATCCAGAACGGAATCGATGGTGGCGGCGAAATTCGCCCGGGTCGCCGAATAGGTCATGGTCTTCATCGGGCACCTCCAGTGTTGTACGCGTTATTGTACAACTCGTCCACAGCGCGCCTTGTCGCTATGAGACCACGAGCAGCGCCGGGAACCCTGGAGCTACTTAGCGCCCTCGAAGCGGCTCATCGCCTCATCCAACCGCTGCAACGCCGCCCCGTACTGGGCGAAGTTCCCACTGCGCTGGGCCTCGCGCACGCCACCGAGGGCGCCCTGAACCTCCTGCAGCGCAGCCGCTTTGGCCGGGGAGAGCGTCGCTCCCCCGGGCGGCAGCGCGGCCACCGGCGGAGTGGGCACCTCGGGTCGAGGCGCCAACGCGGCAGCTGCATCCGTGGGCTTGCCGGCGGCCTGACTGGCGTCGGGGGCCGGCGCCGCCGCCGTCGCTCCCGCACCCGCGCCGAAGATGCCGTCGAGAGCCTGGCTGACCGTGGGCCCGTAGCCGACCTTGTCGTTGTACATCATCGCCACCCGGATCAGGCGCGGGTAACTCGACGCCGCATCGGAGGCCCCCGGTGAGGCGTATACCGGTGCTACATAGAGCAATCCGCCCTGCCCCACCGGCAGGGTCAGCAGGTTGCCCCACCGGATGCGGTTCTGGTTGTCGCGGCCGATCACGCCGAGATCCTGGGACACCGCGGTGTCGGTGGAGATCGCGTTGAACGCCAGCTTGGGACCGTTGACCTGGCCGGGGATGGTCAGCACGGTGATCTTGCCGTAGGTGTCCGGGTCCGAACTGGCGCTGATGTAGGCGGCCAGGAAGTCGCGGCGGAACCGGTTCATCGCCGACGTCAACTGGAAGCTGGCCGAATTGTCGCCCCTGGCAAGGTCTTTGGCCACGATGTAATACGGGGGCTGGAAGCTCGACGCCGTCGGGTTGGGATCCAGCGGCACGTCCCAGAAGTCCGAGGTGGAGAAGAACGTCACCGGGTCGTCGACGTGGTACTTCGCCAGCAGCATGCGCTGCACCTTGAACAGATCCTCGGGGTAGCGCAGGTGCGCCGCGAGTTCCGGGGTGATGTCGCTGCGCGGCTTGACCGTTCCGGGGAAGGTCTTCATCCACGCCGAGAGCACCGGATCCTTCTCGTCCTGGGCGTACAGCGTCACGGTGCCGTCGTAGGCGTCGACGGTGGCCTTGACCGAGTTACGGATGTAGGACACCTGCTTGTCGGGCAGCAGCCGGTTGACCGCGATCTCGTTGGAGTCCACGGTGGCCGAATTCAACGACGTCAGTTCGGAATACGGGTAGTTGTCCAAGGTGGTGTAACCATCGATGATCCACACCATGCGCTTGTTGACGATCGCCGGGTACACCGTGGAGTCCGTCGTCAGCCACGGGGCCACGGCCTTGACGCGCTCGGCCGGGTCGCGGTTGAACAGGATGCGGCTGTTGGGCCCGATCACGTTGGAGAACAGGAAGTTCCGCTCGGCGAACTTCCCGGCGAACACCGCCCGCGCCAGCCAGTTGCCCACCGGCACGCCCCCCACACCGGTGTAGGTGTAGTTCTTGGTCTCGGTGTTGGTCTCGTAGTCGTACTCACGGTCAGTGCCGTTCTTGCCGACGATCGCGTAGTCGGCCGCCGTCGAGGAGATCACCGGGCCGAAGTAGACGCGCGGTTGATCCAGCGGTGCCGGCCCCGGCGAGACGACGCTGCCGTTGGCGCCGACGACGCTGGCGAGGAATTCCGGGTAGCCGCCGTTCTGGTTGGGGTCGTTGGCAATTCCGCGCACCGTGTTGGCCGGGGAGGCGATGAATCCGTTGCCGTGGGTGTAGACGGTGTGCCGGTTGATCCAGTCCCGCTGGTTGTCGATCAGCCGCGCCGGGTTGAGTTCACGCGCGGCCACCACGAAGTCGCGCAATGCGCCGTCGACGCCCTGGTAACGGTCGATCGAGAGCTGATCGGGGAAGTAGTAGAAGTTCTTGCCCTGCTGGAACTGGGTGAACGCCGGGCTGATGATCGTGGGATCGAGCAGTCGGATGTTGGAGGTCGTCGACCGGTCGGCGGCGACCTGCTTGGCATCGGTGGCGGCGTTGCCGGTGTAGTCCCGGTAGGTGACGCTCTCGTTGGTCAGTCCGTAGGCCTGCCGGGTGGCGGTGATGGAGCGGGAGATGAACTCGCTCTCCTTCTGCGCCGCGTTGGGTTTGACGGAGAACTGCTCGACGATCAGCGGCCAGCCCGCGCCGATGATCAGCGAGCTCAGCAGCAGCAGCACCAGGCCGATCGCCGGGATGCGCAGATCCCGCAGGAACAGCGCGGAGAAC
>CAIOYU010000135.1 GCA_903862565.1 uncultured Actinomycetes bacterium
AGGTCAGCGCGGCGGATCGCCCCGCCAGGTGAAGCTGTTGACGTACTTGCCCATATCCGCGGCGAGTTCCAGGTTCGCGCCCGACGGCCGGCCCGGACCGAAGTCCGGCCCGAACTCCCGGTAGGGACCGACCGCGCCGGCGATCAAGGCAAGACCGTTCTTGACCGCGACCAGCATGACGATGCGCAGGTGCCGGTAGCTGGCGTCATCGTCCTGCGGCCAGACGTCGGCCACTTCGCCGTAGCCGTGCTGGTAGCCGACCATCGCGTTGGGAATTGAGTAGGCGGTTCGGGAGTTCGGGTAGCTCTTACGCATGATGTCGGTGAGGACCTCCTTGGCCGAACGGCCGGCCGCGGGCTTGCTCCACAGCCGCAACACCCCGCCGCCTCCGGCGGTGTAGCGGGCGGTGACGCCGTTGGCTTCGGTGCTGATCTCGTAGGCCGTGCCGGGCGCGGGGTAGGACACTTCGAACTCGCCGCCGGCGGCGGTGAAGCGCGGATTGGTGGCCACCGGTGTGCCGCTGGGCGGATGCCCGCAGTCCGGCGGGCAGTTGTAGCTCGGCGCCGGTTTCACGGTCAACGCCGTCAGTCCGATCACCGGGACCGCCACCGCCAGGATCGTCCCGGCCCAGACCGTCAATACGCGCAGGCTGGAGATCCTCGCCAGCGGCGCTGAGGTATAGGCCCGCGCGGGGACGCCGTAGCCGGGCCAGACCGGGCCGGTCGCCGGGTCTGGGGCCGGGTGCACATCGCGGCGCTCAACCTGCGAACTGCGTGGCGAGGCGTGGCCGGCGGCGCCGCACGACGGGCAGAACGCCATGTCGGGAACGACGGTGCGGCAGCACAGACACAGCTGGGGCTCCCCGGTCGACGGCTTCTGCGCCTCGTGGAGGAGCGTCAGTTGCAACCCGATCCGCAATACGATCAGCGCGACGGCCGCCATCACGACGTGCCAGGCCAGCATGGTCGTCTGGGGCATCCCCGCGATGTCGATGATGCCGACGATCGCGTAGATCGCCAGCACCGCGCCACCGCAGGCCCCGACTCCCAGCAGGACCGCGGGTCGGGGAAGCCGCGTTAGACCGGCAGGTCGGCTGAACCACAGCGCAGCCCCGATCAGCCCACCGGCGCAGGCAGCGGTGACGGGCACCGTGGCTCCGCGGATGCCGGCCTCGACCAGCAACCACTGGACCGGTTTGTCCTGGGCGATCGGGCCGGCGGCGAACTGTGGCGCCAACCGGGTGAAGGTGGCCGCGGCAGTGAAACTCAGCGCACTGAGAACACCGATGACGAAGCCGTGCAACGCTTCCCGGCATCCGGGTCGCAGCAGGCGCACCGCGATCGCGGGGACCATCATCAGTGCCACCCCGCCCTCGGTCACGCCCAGGCCGTTGCGCAGCACGCGACTTCCGGCAATGCCGGCGTCGAACGGTGCCCCGGTCTCGCGGACCACCAGATCGCCGGTGAGCAGCACCCAACCGACGCCGATGGCGATTCCCAGGCCCGCGGTGAGCAGCAGAGTGGAGCGTGGAATGTCCTGATAAGCCCCGGACTGCTGGCGGTAGATGAGGAAGAGCACAGGTAGACCCAGTGAGGAGACGACGATCAGGGCGCCGGGCAATTTCGTCTCGACGCAGACGGCCATGACGAGTGCAATCACCAGCAGGCCGAGATTGAACGGGGTTCGCGATAGCGCGGACAGGTGCGGAAACAGTGAACTGGCGATCGAAGGCCGGAGCACGTGTTCCTCGGGTGCCGCGCAGAAAGCGCGGGGCCGCAACCACTTCGGGCCGTCGCCGGGTTGCGGGTTGAGGTAGCCGCCGCAGTTGCCGCAGAACACCCCGGCCGGCACGTCGGCCCGGCAGTCCGGGCAGTTCATGCTCACCGGATCCCGATCCGGCGCTGTACGTCCAGCAGATCCTGGGCCAGGTTCTCCACGTCCGGGGTGCCCAGCCCGGTCACCAGGTCGTAGCCTGGTCCGGCGTCGTCGACCGCGTTGCCGCCCAGGGTGATGTCCCGGAACGCCGGAAGCCTTGCGCCCTCGGCGATCTCGTAGAGCAACGGGTTGAGGTCGCCGACGGGTGCTCCGCCACTCTCGGTCAGGAACTGGTTGATGACCGCGGTGAGGCCCGCCCAGATCGGGGCGGACAGCGAGGTGCCGCCGCCGACCATCTCGTGCTGGTTGAAAATGATGCGCATCCCGGTGAACGGATCGGCCAGGGCCGCGATGTCGGGGGTGAGTCGGCGACCGGGTGGTCCCTCCGCGGTGATCCGCGCCTGCCAGGGCGGGCGGTCGAACAGATTGGACACCCCGCCGCCGGTGCCCTGCGACAGTGGTGGGTCGAACCAGGACTGCTCGGCCAGCCATCGGCCCTGTGCGTCCGTCGACAGGGTGGTGCCGCCGACGTCGGTCA
>CAIOYU010000136.1 GCA_903862565.1 uncultured Actinomycetes bacterium
AAATGATCCGCTCGATGACAGCCACCCCGTGCGCTCGATCCTCGGCCAACGTGAAGACCAGGAGCCGCGGCCCGTCATCGAAGGAGTGGTTCTCGCACAGTCTCACCACAACCGGAGCCGGCGCGATCTCGGCGGCGGGAAAGTAGACCGACAGGGCCGATGGTGCAGCAAGTTCGACCTCGCCAATCTTCACGTGACCCCACGTGGGCGGCTGATCGTCATCACCGGGGCCGATCGCGGGATCGAATCGGTCGATCAGATCAGCCAAGACCAAGCCGACCGTGACATGACCGATGGAGGACAACTTGCGGGACTCACAGACAACGTCTGACCCAGACTTGCCGAGGTTGGAATGAAGAAAGCCCTCCAGCGTGGAGCGCTCGCTCACTGAACCGAGCAGGAGCTGGCCGATCAATTCCACCGCGCGACGCACGTCTGCGCGTTCACCGGCCAGTACCGCCGCTGAGTTAGTTGACTCGGTCATAGCTGCCATTGTGGGTGCGGCCACCGACAAGTTGGCGCCGCCGCCGGAGTGATCGCGGTTCTCTTGTCCAATTGGTCAGCCTTCACGCAGACTACCTTTCCTCTTCGACGGCCACATCCGCTGACCCGCAGCGCAGTGGCCAACCCCCCTGTGTCAGCCCCGCCGCCTATCATCGGCGGCGATGAATACAGCAGACGAGACCCCCGACTCCTTCACCTCGGCGTGGTCGGAAGCAAAATTCCCACCGGAGAACCGTGCCTTCGTCGAGCGGTTCGCCGCCGAGATCGGCATCTCCCGATACGAATTTGTGGGCGCGTCGTATCGGTACATCTCAGCCACCCGGCGTGACGGCACCGGGGAGCTACGTATCCACTCCGGGTGTACTACCGGGTTCACCGAGGATGAGGCACGGCGTTTCGGGGTCGGGTCCGATGAGGTCCGGCCGGCGACTACCCAGGGAGTTACGTGGCTCGTTGGCCATCCCGTTCATGGGGACCTGAGCTTGAGAGGTCCGAAAGGAAACACAAACAAGCCCGAACCAGTGCGCTGTTCGCAGTGCGGAATCTACGAGCTATCACTCAGCGGGGTCTGCCCTGGCTGCAACGACAATTGAGTGCCGCCCCGCTGACCTTGCTTTTCATGCCCGTTCTTCTCCCTGCGGCCGAAATGATTCGGCGGTTTCAGCTGCATTCCGCGGCACCGAGTAAACCGACGGAGATAATGGGGCCATGCCTCTCGTCGGATTCATGACACCGCAGAGTGCTTGATGCCGCCGGTAATAGTCGACTCACAGACGCTCTACCGGTATGTCGGGCAGATTGCGAGAACTGGGTTGCGGATCTCTACCTACAAACTTGCGACGATTAGTGCACTCGTCGACTTCAGTGTTAAGCACTGTCCAGCGACTTCGGCGAGCGAGTTGGAAGTGCCTCTGCCCCAACTTGCGCGCATGGTTATGGCGATCTACTGGGATCAGTTGAAGCCGCTCGATGGCACCCAATTGCGCCAATCTACTCAGCCACAATCGCGAATCTTTGACGCCATCGAATCCCTCCGGTCAGCGGCGGACTGCTCCGACGATGACCTGAAACTTGAAAACGCGGCGGGTCTGGCCCCCGGAGTTTTCCGACGCTCGGTAGACACCGTCGGGGTCTGCCTCGCTCAGCAGCCATTGCCGCGCCTGCAACGAGTGCCCGGTTCTGCGCGAAGCTACCCCATGCTTTACGACGATAGCTTCCTCCACGACAACGTGACACGCGCCGAATTGGCTCGTCACCGAAATGCGATCCAGCTCAATCCAGGAGTCGCTCAGGGACTGGCTCAGTACGAAAGGCAACTTCATCAGATCCTGCGAATCATGTGGGTGCATGACGTCATTCGAATCAACAAGCTGCCCCACGATATGCGCCAGAAGGTGGAGGAACACCTCTTTGGCCACGTTCTCGCCGACGTCACCCACCAGCCGGCTAAAGCAGGAAACGATTCACCGGTTATCAACGGGACTGCGGCACCTATCGCGGCGGGCTTCTCGAACTCGTTCTTTGCGATGCGGCTCAACGGGTTAATCGCCGCACTTCCCGACTACTCGTCCGGCGAGGTGGCTGCCGAGATACGGAAAACCGGCTTTCCGATGACGGTGAGCTATTTGACCCGGTTACAGGCAGGTGTCGGCTCAGCCCCGTCACAATCAACAATTGAGGCTCTGGCCAAGCACTTTGGTGTTGACCCGGGCTATTTCTTCGGACCCGGAGTCGCACCCAACGCGGCGGCACACTCCGCTATTCCGCCGCTCGCCGACCCAGCCGAGGATGGCGAACCCCAACTACCTCACAGCACGCGATCGCACGAACTGAGCACCGGCGATAAAGCCGCGTCAATCCCAGCCCAAATCAGTCGGGCAGAAGACAACGGGATCTGGGGTCAGGTATTTGGCGACGACCTCGATCAGATCGCGGCCGCGTGTCAAATAAGCGATACCGGATGCTGGATTCGACCATCCAACACACCCGTACGTTGTCGCCCCCGAGGCGACAACAACAAGGCATTAAATCTGCCACAAATGGGGCTTCACCGTTGGGCATGGATGGTGGCCAACGGATGCTCGAATATCAAGATTCCCACCGACCTCATCAATGTCCGCCGTGCGTGTAGTAACTCCACCTGCTGCAACCCTCAGCACCTATTCGTCACTTCGAGCAGCGGGGCACCGTTGTCGAAGACCGCCATCACCGCACTGTTGCGACATCTGGGCGCCACTGGTGACGGACCCGAA
>CAIOYU010000137.1 GCA_903862565.1 uncultured Actinomycetes bacterium
CCTCGCCCTTGACGAGCTGTTCCCGTGACTCCATCTCCGCTGTGATGTCGATGAACTGGGAGACGAAATTCTCGACCTCGCCGTTGGGCTTTCGCAGACAGCTCACCGACAGATCACCCCAGATCCGGTGGCCGTCGGCGTGGATGTACTGCTTTTTCCTCCGGTAGGAATCAATGTGCCCGGCGAGCAGAGCGTCCAACTGACCGAGGTCTGCTTCCAGGTAGTCCGGGGCGGTCAACTCCTGCCAGGACATCGCGCACAGTGCGTCCGCGGTGTAGCCGAAGAAGTCGCACATCGCAGGATTGACCACTTCGAACCGGCCGTCGGCGGCAAGTAATCCGATGCCGACCCCCGAATTGTCGACCAGCAGCCGATAGCGCGCGTCGGCCCGCTCGCGCTCAGTGCGGGCCTCTGCGAGTTGCTCTGCCATGTCAAACCGTTCGGTGACGTCACGCCACGTCACGCTGATGGAGTTGGAATCGGCGCGGGCCGCCCTCACGTCATAGCGGTGGCGAACACCGAGAATCTGGTTGTCGTACAGCAGGTCGTTGTGAGTTACGGGCTCACCGCTGGTCACGCACCGCACGTAATCGACGAACAAAGCGGCTTCGGTGATGCCCGGCATCATCTCGACCATGCTGCGACCGAGCACGTCCTCACGAGACTTTCCGAGGTACTCACAGGCCGCGCGGTTCACTTCGCGATAAACGAATTCGACGACGCGGCCGGCGGAATCCCGCACAGCTTCGGCAAGCACCTGGGGGTCGAGCAACGCGTCGGCGCTGGCCCGAAGGAGCCCGCGGTCCGACTCGCTGGACTCGAGCGCCTCAGACAGTTCGACATTGCGGCGCTTCATTGCAAGAAACGTACCAAGAATTTAGACACGCTAAACGGTCGCGGCACGTTCACACGCCCGGACTCAGGTGAAAGTCAGGTCAATCAGAGAGCAGTCGTCCTCGAAGGGACCCCCCGGTGTCAAGGCCCTCAGTTCTCTGACGAGGATGTCCAGGGACCAGTCCGGGGAGCCCACGAGTCGCGTGCTCAGGCTCTTGAATTCGCCCCAGGAGAACTGTCGGCCGCTGTCCAGCGTGATCTCGTGGGCGCCGTCGCTGTAGATGAGGATCCGGCAGCCGGGAGGCACCGAGTAGCTGCCCGAGGTGAACACCGTGTCCTCGAACATTCCGACAGGTGTTGCGGCCGTGGACAACTCGGTGACCTGAACTGCTCCGTCGACGGCGGGACCGAATGCCAATGCCGGCGGAGCGCCGGCGCTGGCGAAACGCAGTGTGCGCGAGGACGCCTGGTAGATGCCATACCAGACTGTGAAGTAGTGGTCGCCTTGCTCGCGCATCTGAAACAGCCGGTTCAGTTCGGCCAGAGCATCTTCCGGCGACAGCACGATTTCGCTCCCCAGCGACCCCGACCGCAGCATGTTGTGCACCGAGACCGAAAGCAGAGCGGGTTCGATGCCGTGTCCGGAGACGTCGATCAGGTAGACTAGGAGATGGTCCTCGTCGATCCAGGTGTAGTCGAAACAGTCGCCGCTGAGTTCCCGCGAGGGCAGATAGTATGACTGGACGTTGACCCGACCGGAAAGCCCCCTGGGCATGATCGAGGCCATGTAGTCGGCGGCAGTCTTCAGTTCGGCTGCCAGTCGATCGCTCTGCTCCTGAAGCCGTTGTGCCAGAAGGCGGTTCTGCTCGTCGCTCTGCTTGAGCCGCTCGCGGGTGTGCACCTCCTCGGTGATATCGGCGATCTGCGACGCCAGGTGCTCCACCTGCCCGTGCTCGTCGCGAACACAGTTCACCGCCACGTCCGCCCAGATCCGGTACCCGTCGGCGTGGAAGTACTGCTTGATGAGGCGGTAGGAGTCCTGCCGTCCGTCGAAGACGGCCCTGCGCGCCTCATCGCCCACATCCAGGAACTCCGGTGGAGTGAGGTCCTGCCACTTCTTCTGCGTCAACGTCTCGGCGTCGTACCCGAAGAACTCGCACAGCGCGGGGTTGACCTCGATGAACGTGCCGTCGGGGGCCAGCAGGCACATGCCGATGGCGGCGGTGTCCATCGCCCGGCGGTACCGGGCGTCGGCACGGGCCTGTTGCCTGCGCGCCTTCTCAACCTCGAGTTGCGCGGCCACCTCGTCGTCGATGAGGCGAAGCACCGCGGTGACCCCGTCCGGGCGGCCGTCGGCGTCGTAGAACGCTGTTCCGTGCATGTGGGCCCAGTGGATGGCGCCGTCGGCCGAGACCACTCGCAGACGTTCCTTGACCACCTCCCCCGAGAGTGCCTTGGCGAGCCTGGCGGCCGCGACCGGTGCGTCCTCCGGGGGAACCGCCTCCCGCGCCTTGCGGCCTATCCAGTACTCGGGCGGCGCACCCAAGGCTCGCTCCACCGAAGGCGAAATCCAGACGATCGTGCCACCGGCGTCGGCGCGGAGTACCACGTCGGCGACATTCTCGGCGAGCAGTCGATAGCGTTCAGTCGCCTGAATGGTTGCGGTGACGTCGACGATCTGGGAGATGAAATTCTCCAACTGGCCCTTGTCGTCACGCACGCAACTCACCGACAGATCTCCCCAGATCCGGTGTCCGTCGGCGTGGAAGTACTGCTTGAGCATCCGGTAGGAGTCCGACCGGCCTTCCAACATGTCGTTGACGTTCGTCAGATCTGCTTCCAGGAACTCCGGGGCGGTCAGTTCCTGCCAGGTCTTTGTCGTCAGCGTCCTGGCGTCGTATCCGAACAACGAACACAGTGCCGGGTTGACGTCAACGAAGCCGCCGTTAGGGGCGATCAGTGCCATGCCGATGGCGGCGTTGTCCATTGCGCGGCGAAAGAGCGCGTCGGCCCGGGCCTGCTGCCGGCGGGCCTCCTCAATCTGTTGCTCGATGACCACGTCGTGATCGGCGAGGCGCAGCGTGGCGAGGACACCATCCCGGTGTCCGTCGGCGTCAAAGAACGGCTTCGCGGACACGTCGATCCAGCGATGGGCGCCATCGACGGCAACCAGTCGGACGCGACGATGCGTCGTCCCTCCCGCCTCGATCACCTTCAACCGCTCCGCATAGCCGGCGAGGTCCTCCGCCGGAACCGCGTCCCGCAGTTCCCGGCCCACCCAGTGCTCCGGTGGTGCGCCGAGAACGTCCTGGACCGACGGGGAGATCCAGGCGATCTTGCCGTCCCTGGCGTGCAGGACCACATCGCCGGAGTTCAGGGCGATCAGGCGGTATTTGAGTTCGGAGTCCGCGATCCGTTGCGCGGCATCGAAACGGTCGGTGACGTCACGCCAGGTGAGGCTGATCAGATCGGCACCGGCGCGGGTGGCCCGCAGGTCGTAGCGGCGGGCGCCGTCGAGGATCTCGTTGAAGTACGCGAAGTCATCCAGGACGAGGGGCTCCCCGTCGGCCAGGCACTGCGCAAAGCGCCGGTGCAACTCCGAACCTTTCAGGTTCGGGGACGTTTCATCTTGGGCGTGGCCGATCAGATCGCTCTCCTCGACCCCGAGATAGGCGCAGGCGGCACGGTTCACGCTGCGGTAGCGGAAATCGACCACCCGCCGGTCGGGTCCGCGGATCGCCTCCAGCAGCACCTGGGGATCCAGCATGCTGTCGGCGCTCGCCCGCAATACGGCGACGAGCTCGTTCATGGTCCCGCGGAACGATCGGCGTCTGATCCACCGACGCCGCGCGCACAGACCAGCAAAGGTCCGGCATCACCAGTGACCTTAGCTCGACGGGCTACCGTGCGCGGCATCAGCATGATCATGGCGAACGTAACAGAGCACCCAGTTTCGCGCCGTCAGAGAACCGCCTCGGCCGCGCGGCGATCACAGCGGTACGGCCGGCAACGGCCCCCTGAAGTCCTGAATAAAACATGAGAGAATTCCCAAAAGGCTCCGGGAGGTGACCGAATTGAACACCCCCCCGGCCATGTCGCCTGAGCTGACGGTCCGCATCTTTGACGCGGCGATCGCGGAGTTCGTCGCATCAGGGGCCGACAGGTTCAGCACCGAGGCGGTCGCCCGCCGAGTGGGCGTCGAGGCGGCCGTGATCTACGCCCGCTGGCGGGACAGCCGTGTGCTGCTGATGGATGCCATGCTCACCCGTGCCGACCAACTCCGCCCGAACCTGGACACCGGCAGCC
>CAIOYU010000138.1 GCA_903862565.1 uncultured Actinomycetes bacterium
CACGGCGTCGGCAGCCGCAAACGCCCCTACCTGCCGATGTCCCGGCACGCCGCCGACATCGCCGCCATGCGCACCATCAAGGCGGCCTTCGACCCGACCGGTTACCTCAACCCCGCGGTGTTGTTCGACTCCAGACGCTAGGAGCGTGGGTCGGTAACACGCGCGGCGGGGTGTCGGTTTGAGAGCCGGGGATCGGCAATAATTGTTTGTGCCTGATGATTTCGGTGATGAGGGGTTGTTTGAGGTAGACCCGGCCCAGCGGCTGGAATCGCATTTGGTGGTGCCGAAGGCGCCGGTGGACAAGACTTTCCGGACCTTCGCTCCGGATCAGGGGTTGTTGTTGCCGCCGTCGCTGGATGACTGGCTGCCCGACGAGCATCTGGCTCGTTTCGTCGCCGATCTGGTCGATGAGCATCTGGACCTGTCCCGGATTCATGCCGCGTTCATCGAGACCCGGGGCGGGCCGCCCTATGATCCGCGGCTGATGGTGCGGATCCTGCTCTACGGCTACACCACCGGGGTGCGTTCCTCGCGGGCGATCGAACGCAAATGTGTCGATGATGTGCCGTTTCGGTGGTTGGCCGCGGGAGCGGCGCCGGATTATCGGGCGATCGCGAGGTTCCGGAAACGGCACCTCTCGGCGCTGGGGCATCTGTTCGTCCAGGCGTTGGCGTTGTGTCAGGCCGCGGGCATGGTCAGTCTGGGTCGGGTGGCTCTGGACGGCACGAAG
This sequence comes from uncultured Actinomycetes bacterium, assembly GCA_903862565.1. GTDB lineage: Bacteria > Actinomycetota > Actinomycetes > Mycobacteriales > Mycobacteriaceae > Mycobacterium. Next base: position 731 of record CAIOYU010000138.1, read on the forward strand.
GTGCGGGCCAATGCCTCCAAACGCAAAGCGATGAGTTACGCCCGGATGAGCGAGAAGGAGAAGGTCCTGGCCGCCGAGGTCTCGGCGTTGCTGGCCGAGGCCGAACGCATCGACAAGGCCGAAGACACCAAGTTCGGCAAGAACCGCCGCGGTGACGAGCTGCCCGCGGAGCTGGCGCGTCGGGAGACCCGGCTGAAAAAAATCCGGGAGGCCAAGGCCGCCTTGGAGGCCCAGGCCGCCGAAGCGGCCCGCGAGCAGGCCGAACGCCGGGCCCGTGAGCGCGGCGATGACGACGACACCGCCGCCGGCAAGGGCGAGGCAGCCGCCGAGACCGCCACCCCGAAACCCAAGGCGCAGCGCAACTTCACCGACCCGGACTCCAAGATCATGCTCACCGGGGACGGGTCGTTCCAGCAGTGCTACAACGCCCAGGCAGTAGTCGATGCCGATCATCAGGTGATCGTGGCCACCGCGGTGGGCACGGGCGCCGCCGATGTGACCACCCTGACCGCGATGACCGAGCAGGTGCTCACCAACACCGGCGCGGCCCCTGCTCAGCTCCTGGCCGACGCCGGATACAGCAGCACCGCCAACCTTGACTGGGCCGCGGGCTTCACCACCAGCCACGCCACCGAGTTCTTCATCGCTCCCGGACGCCAGCGCCGCGACGAGCCGGCCCCGGTCGCCCCGCGCGGACGCATCCCCGCCGAGGCCACCGCCAAGCAACGCATGGCCCGCAGGCTCACCACCAAACGAGGGCAGGCCGTCTACGCCCGACGTAAGACCATCGTCGAACCCGTCTTCGGTCAGATGGCCACCCTGCAGAACGCCAAACACCTCCTCCTGCGCGGACTGGACCAGGCCCGTGGCGAATGGGAATTGCTGGCCGCCGGCCATAATTTCCGAAAGCTGCACGGCCACATCGGAATCAACGGACTCAAGGCCCTACCGGCCCACTGAAAGCCAGAGATTCGCCCCAACCCGGCCTGAAAACCCATCCCCGGGAACCCGAAACGCAGCCCACCGAGCCTGACCACCAAGAACCATCGGCATCACACAACCGCGAAACCACAATCCGAACCGGCACCAACAGACCCGGATAAACCGTTACCGACCCAAGCTCCTAGTGGTAGGGGTTCCGGGAGTAGTGGTGGAGATACTCAACCCGCCGGAGGTGGCCGCGTAGATCTTGCCGTCGGCGCCGACGGCCAACCCGCCCACGGTGTTGTTGTCCATTTTGGTGTTGTTGGTCCAGCTCTTGCCGCCGTCGGTGGAGATACTCAACCCGTTGTCGGTGCCCA
>CAIOYU010000139.1 GCA_903862565.1 uncultured Actinomycetes bacterium
GTTCTCCGACGGCTACATCGCCGAACGGTCCGGTCACAGCCGGGGCAGCACCCTCGACCTCACCCTGGTGGCACTTCCAGCGGATCAGCCGGCGGTCGAGTCGTATGTTCCCGGCCAGCCGCTGCTGGATTGCGCTGCGCCGCAAGCACTCCGGTTCCCCGATGACTCCATCGACATGGGCACCGGCTTCGACTGTTTCGACACCCTCGCCCACACCATGGACCCCCGGATCGAGGGAGCACCACACAAGAATCGGCTGTTGCTCGCCGAAGGCCTTGAGCGCCAGGGGTTTGTGAACTACGACCAGGAATGGTGGCACTACACCTATAAACCGGCCGGGCAGGAGCCCTACCCGGACACCTTCTTCGACTTTCCGGTCGACCCGGCGTCGTTAGTCGCCCAGTAGCGCGCGACGCAACAGGTGCATCGCCACCGTCGTCGAGCGTTCCCGCACGTCGGCCCGCTCCCCCGGCACCTGAATGCACCGGGTGATCGTGGTCCCTGACTCCCCGGGGCCGGCCAACCGGACACAGAACCACACTGTGCCGACCGGCTTCTCCTCGGTGCCACCGCCGGGTCCGGCGACTCCGGTGATGGCCACCGCGGTATCGGCGTCGAAGCGTTGCAGTGCACCCGCAGCCATCGCCTCGGCCACCTCGGCCGACACCGCCCCGTGCGCCGCGATCAAACCCGGATCGACGCCCAGCAGTTCGACTTTGGCCTCGTTGGCATAGGAGACCACGCCCCCGATGACGTAGGCGGACGATCCCGGCCGATCGGTGAGCCTGGCGGCCAGGAGGCCGGCCGTGCAGGACTCCGCGGTGGCGATCCGTCGGCCGTTCAGCAGACCGGCCACCTGCTCGTCGATGGTGGCCCCGTCCTCGGAGAAGATCGTCTTCCCGTGCCGGTCGCGCATCAGGTCCATGAGGTGCTGGTACGCCGCGGCGTTGTCCGGCTCGAAGCGTGTGACCATCTCCAATTCGCCGCGCCGCAGACATGTGGTGATCTCGAGGGCGTCGAAACCCGGGATGGTCTCGGCCGCGCGCAACGTCTCGGCCAACCCCGACTCGGGCAGCCCGAACATCCGCATGGTCTCCTGCCGGTACTCGGTCCGGCCGGAAATCGCTTGTTGCGCAGCATCACTGGCTATGGCTGCAGGCCACATCGCCTGCAGTTCCTTCGGCGGGCCCGGCAGGACCACGATGGTGGGCGTGCCGTGAATCACCACCCCGGGTGCCGTGCCGACCGGGTCCAGGACGGTCGCGCCTTCGGGGACCATGGCCTGTTTCCGGTTGGCGGCCAGCAGTGCCTGCTTGTCGACGTCCGGGTAGCGGGCCATCCACCTCTCGACGATGCGGGCGATCGTGGCCTCCATCGCGTCATCGAGCACCAACGGGCGGCCACAGAACTCGGCGACGGTGGCGACGGTCATGTCGTCGGCGGTCGGTCCGAGACCGCCGGTGGTGACGATCAGGTCGACGCCCTCGGCGGAGAGGAAGCGCAACTGGGCGCCGATGTCGGCGGCGCGATCGCCGCAGATCGTGATGTGGGCCAGTTCAACCCCGAGTTCGAGTAACCGGTCGGCCACCCACGGGCCGTTGGCGTCGGCAACCCGCCCGGTCAACACCTCGGTTCCGGTGATCAGAATCCCTGCGCGTGCACTCACCGCTGTGACACTACGCAGCGGCTGTCGCCGCGGGCGCCGGAGATACTGATGGGCGGCTATCGCCGCGGATGCCGACAGGCGGCTATCGCCGCGGATGCCGACAGGCGGCTATCGCCGCAGTGGCGTCGCCGCGGTGAACTCCGCCGCCTTGCCCCCGGACTGCCATTGGTACCAGCGTTCCCACCTGTCGACGGCGAACTGCTGCCAGCGCTGGTCCACACCGGGGATCAACCGGCGGGCCACCTCCACGCCGGCGACGAAGGGCGCCCGCGCCAGCAGCAGTGCCATGCCCGGCAGCGGTGACGGCAGGTCGTAGCGGCGCCGGTTCCACGGCAGCATGAACAGGCCGGTGTAACCCGCCTGCACGCGATGGTGAGACTCGGCGCGCAGTCGTTCCCTGCCCCGCTGATGGGGTTTGGGTGCGAACGA
>CAIOYU010000140.1 GCA_903862565.1 uncultured Actinomycetes bacterium
CGGTCAGGCCCGAAGCGAAGACGTGCTCGACACCGCCATGCTGGAGCAGTTGCTGGCGGTGCACTGCCCGGACCTCGAGGCCGACGTGGTCTCCGCCGGGTACCGGATCGGTTCGATCGCCTCCGCGGATGTGCTGAGCATGTACGACGACGCCGTCGGATCAGATCCGGCACCGGCGTACCGCCGAACCTGGCTGCTGCTGCGCGCCGACCCACTACGCACCCGCCGCGCGGCGCAACGCCGCGATGCCGGCGCGGCGGGTCTGGCCCGCTATTTGGTGGCCTCGACGACGCGCATCGCCGACCGGTTGGCCGGAGTCGGAATCGACGCGCGCTGCTGTGCTGACTTCACTGATTTCGACGCCGCCACGATGGTCAGCTTCGAACGGGAGAACTGGTCGAGGCTGCGCGGGCCCGATTCGGTCACCGCGGCCTTCACCGCCGCAGGCGGTCCGGATGTGTGGTGGTCGGCACCCGTGGATCGCACCATCACCCGGATCCGGATCGGTGTCGGGGCCGCACCGCGGTCCACGGTGTTGTTGACCACCGCGACGAAACGCAAGAAGCCGAAGGGATTCGCCCCGCTGTCCGGGGCCCAACGGGCCGCGTTGGACGGCCAGGACCTTGTCAAGGACCGGCACTGGCCGGTGCCGATCGGATCGGCCGGGGTGCTGGTGGGTAAGAACCCCGACGGTTACCGGGTGTACCTACCGTTCGACGATGTCGATTCCTGTGTCGTGGTGGGCGAGGCACAGAACCCGGCCTGGTTCGCGGTGCGCGCCGCCGCCGCGGGCGGACGAGTCACACTGGAATCCCCGCTGGGCGTGCTGGCCGAGATGATCGGTGCGGACATCGGCGCGGTGTCCCAGGTGGTATGGCCGGGTGCCATCACTCATCTCGGTGGGCAACCCGGCATCGGCCGGGTGGTGTTGCGGGACAACCAAATAGCCACCCCCAGGCACCAGGGTTTGGCGGTCCGGCCGATCTCCCCGGACGGGGAGGGCCGCTTCACAGAAGCACTCATGCACCAGCCTTCGGCAGCGCAACTATGACCGACAACGGAGAGAACAGGATTCGTTCATGCTGAAGGTGGAGTACGACGAATTGGTAAAGAGGGCCGCGGAACTGGAGGAGTTTGCGGACAAGTTGGTGGCCGACTTCCCGGCCGATAATCCGTTTGCCCCGTGCGGGTTGCCTTTCGTCGTGGAAGGGACGAGAGACGCTTGGAAGGTCATCGATTCGGACCGGAACCTGCTCAAGGAATCCGCGGACAATCTGCAGGACTTGGCCGAGTCGCTGAGAAACGCGGCCAAAGCCTATGAGGAGGCCGACGAATCTGCCGCCGAGGCCATCGACGGGGAGACAGAGGTACCGGAAGTAGTACCGGATCAGGCGGACAAGGGTTCGACCACCCCAACCCCTGACCGCGCAGCGCCCACGGCAACCCACTACGCGGGGCAGGGGGACGGAGAGGCGGAGCCGATGAAGAGCGCGTACCAGATTTACCATGGGGGAGACGGGGGCACAGGTTATTCAGTTTTCGCAGACGAGTTGAGCGGGAAGTATGCGAAGTGGCTGAACGGGGAGTTGTTAAAAGTCTCCAGTTATGAGACAGCAGGACCTTTTCGGGGCTTTGCCGAATGGGAGGGCGATTCGGCTACCAAAGTCGAGCAGCAACTCGAAACGCAACGAGTGTGGCTGAAAAGTTTTGTGGAGCACTGTCTGGACTTGGCGGAGAAGCTTAATCAAGTCGTGGAGGCCTACAAACTGGTGACGTTTACAAGTAGTTCCCCAAAATGGGATGTGAAACGAGGTTTTACCGGCTTCGGGGATTTTGCGGACGCGGATAAAGCGGTAGAAGAGTTGGGTTACCACCACAGTACTAACATTCATCCGGTACCCGACGTGATTAATTTCTACAAGTTTGATCCAAATTGGACTTGGCAGGACGACGCTCGGGAAATTTTTAAAAACGGGGGTTGGTACGCAGATGAATACACCGATGCGGGGCTTGCCAAGATAGTAAAAAAATTGCAAGAGCTTTCCACCGCAGCGCAAACGGAATTCAAGGCAAAAGCCAACTATGACGGTTTCGCGTCCATTGAGGAGACGGCGACAGGCGGCACGGGGTCGGGACGCGCTCCGAAGGTTGATTACACCATCCCCCCGCCAAAAAAGACCACCGACCCAACGGATCCGGGCGACACAACACTCCCGGATGACACCACACTCCCGGA
>CAIOYU010000141.1 GCA_903862565.1 uncultured Actinomycetes bacterium
CTCGGCTGGGCCAGCATCGGGATCTGCGAGCATTCGTTCTACGAAGCCGTCACCCATGCGCACAACCGGATTCTGTACGGCAACCGGGTCACCGAATTTCCGCACGTCCGCCGCATGCTGGCCGACGCCTACGCCCGCCTGATCGCCATGAAGATCTTCGCGGCGCGGTCTACCGACTACTTCCGCAGCGCCAGCGAGGACGACCGCCGCTTCCTGCTGTTCAACCCGATCACCAAGGCCAAGGTCACCAGCGAGGGCGAGCGCGTCATCGACCTGCTGTGGGACGTCATCGCCGCCCGCGGGTTCGAACGGGACACGTACTTCAGCCGGGCTGCAACCGACATCCGGGCGTTGCCGAAGTTGGAGGGCACGGTCCACGTCAACATCGCCCTGGTGCTCAAGTTCATGCCGCGCTACCTCGGGGCGGCCCACGGCGCGGCCCAGGACTGCCCGGTGATCCCGGTGCGCCAGGATGCCGCCGACGACACCTATCTGTTCCGCCAGGGGCCGGCCAAGGGACTGGGCAGCATCGGGTTCGCCGACTGGCGGCCGTCGTTCGACCGATTCGGACACCTGCCCAACGTCGCCCTCTTCCGTGAGCAGATCGACGCCTTCACCCAGTTGGTGCTGACGGCGCCGCCCACCGAGGCGCAGCAGAAGGATCTCGACTACCTGCAGGTTCTGGGCCAGCTGTTCACCCAGATCGTCTACGCCCAGTTGATCCTGGAGTCCGCCGCGCTGGCGATGGACGACGGGGAGACCCGTCCCGGTTCGGTCAGCGACCTTTCCGACCTGACCGAGGCGCACATCGACCGGATCTTCGCGGTGTTCGTCAACGACATGGCCGCCCGCGCCGTGGAACTGCACGGCCAGGCCTCGGCGACCGACGCGCAGAGCACCGCGGCCATGAAGGTGGTGCGCAAGCCTGCCATCGACGCGGCCGCTGAGAATGCATTCGTCTCGGAGGTGCTCTCCTACAGCGGTACCTACGAGATGAAGGCCTGACCCCTGACACCCGCGGGATGACGACGGCGACCGCGTAAGGCCCAAACGGGACCCGTCGCGGCGTCCCGTCTGCCACCATCTGCTCATGGATCTGTCCATTGTCGTGCCGGCCTACAACGAAGAGCGCCGGTTGCAGCCCACCCTGGACGGCTGGGCTGCCTGGATGGACACCTTCAACGGGTCCGTCGAGCTGGTGGTGTCCGACGACGGGAGCCGCGACGGCACCGCGGACCTGGTCGAGAAGGCCGCGGCACACGATCCGCGGATCCGCTTGAATCGTTTGCCGCAGAACCGCGGCAAGGGTGCCGCCGTGCGATCCGGCATGCTGGCCGCCACCGGTGACTATCGGTTCTACGTCGATGCCGACATGAACATCGCTCCCTCGTACATAGAGCCCGCCTTGGCGCTGCTGCGGTCCGGGGCGGCCGATGTGGTCACCGGAAAGCGCAGCCTCGCCTCCTACGCCGAGACCGAACGCAGCGCCACCCGCCTGGCCGCCGGCGCGGCGGTACAGGCGACCCGGCGCTCGCTGCTGCTCCCGGTCATCACCGACACCCAGTGCGGCTTCAAGGGATTCACCGCGGCGTGGGCCGAAAAGGTGTTCCACAAGACCACGATCGACGGTTTCGCCTTCGACATCGAAGTGCTCTACCTTGCCCGCCGGATGGGGGCGCGCATCATCCAGATGCCCGTCGAGGTCGAATTCCGCGACGCGTCGACGTTCAACGTCGCGACCCATCTCAAGCCGTTCCTCGGCGACATCTGGAAGGTCCGGAAGAATGCCTGGCGGGGCCGCTATTCCTGAGACGCCACCCGGTGGACGAACCGCATCTTCTCCAGCACCGGCGCGGGCAGAACGAACGGGTACAGGTCGGCCTTGCCCATCGACCGGTTCACCATGTTCAGCGACCACGCCAACGGCAGCCACATCTCGATGATGGTGTCGAAACCGCTGGGGCCCAGCACCTTACGCTGATAGGTGGCGTTGGCAGGGGCGAGGCCGAAGGCCGCCGCGGTGTCGAGGGTGCTGCGGATGTGCAGGTAGTGCGCGAAGGTCTCCGCCCAGTCCTCGACCGGGTGCATCGTGGCGTAGGCCGACACGTAACTCTGTTCCCACCCGGTCGGCGGGCCCTCGGTGTAGTGCCGTTCCCGGGCGGACAGGTAGTCGATGCCGGGGTCGCCGAACAGCGTGGTGAACTCCTGTAGCCGCGGTGGTGCGGGCGTGACCAGTCGGTAGAAGTAGTAATGCCCGATCTCGTGGCGGAAGTGCCCCAGCAGGGTCCGGTACGGCTCCGCCATCTGCACGCGCACCCGTTCGCGGTACACGTCGTCGCCTTCGGCCAGATCCAGCGTGATCACCCCGTCGCGGTGTCCGGTGGACACCGGTTCGTCTGCGCTGGAGAGCAGATCGAAGGCCAAGCCGTAGGTGGGGTCCTGCTGCCGGTCGACCACCGGGAGCGCCAACTCGAACAACTCGACCATCAACCGGCGTTTCGCCTGCTCGGCCTCCGCAAAGGCGCCCAAGGCTGCGGTGTCGTGATCGGCGGGGCGGGTCCGGGTGAGTCGGCACGACGCGCACAATGCCCTGAACGGCTCAACCCTGACCAGCCAATTACATTGGGCCAGATGAAGATTGGCGCACAGTTGATATTCGCTCGGCGCGACGGCCCCCTGGTGGACGTCGTCCGGGGTGATCACCAGAAAGGCTAGGTCCTCGGGTGAAAATCCCACCGCGCTGTCACATGACAGGCAAACCGAGTTCTCGAACGCCAGGTGCTGGCCGCAGTTCGGGCAGATGAAGTCACGCAAGCAGGACCGACCCGTCGAACGGGGCCACATCCACCGACACCTCGATGGTGCTGTACTCGGAGTCGGTGTAGATGATGCCACTCAGGGGCGGCAGGTCGGCGTAGTCGCGGCCCCAGCCGACGACGATGTAGCGTTCGTCGACCAGTTGGTCGTTGGTCGGGTCAAGGCCGAGCCACTCGTTGTCCGGGGTCCACACCGCCGCCCAGGCATGGGTGGCGTCGACACCGAACATTCGCTCTTTGCCCGGTGGCGGGTCGGTGGCCAGGTATCCCGAAACGTAACTGGCCGCCAGTCCGTTGGCGCGCAGGCAGGCGATCGCCAGGCGGGCGAAGTCCTGGCAGACGCCTTCCCGCGCCGCCAGAACCTGATTCACCTGGGTGGAGACCGTCGTGGACCCCGACTTGTAGGTGAAGTCGGAGAAGATGCGGCTGTTCAGGTCCCGGAGGACCTCGATCAGCGGCAGGCCGGGCCGGAAGCTCGGCGCGGCGTATTCCCTTACCGCATCGGTGATTTCGGGCGGCCGGAGATCCAGGGCGAACTCGGTGGCCAGCACTCCCCCAAGTCCCGTCGGGCGTGCCGACTCCCAGGGCTGTAGCGCCGCGCCGGCCCCGTAGAGCTCCGGCGGTGGCGGGTCCACCTCGACCACCGAGGAGCCGACAACGGTGAGTGCACGGTGTCGTTCGGTGACGTGGAAGTACGTGCTGATGTTGCCGTAGACGTCGACGCTGGCGGACCGGTCTGCCGGCGGCGGGTCGATGGTGAGTTGGAAGACCACGCAGCGCTGGCGCGGGGTATCACGCGGCGTGAGATGACTGCGCCCGTAGGAACTGGTGACAACCGCCGAATACTGGTACTCGGTCCGGTGGATGATCTGGTAGCAGCGGCGGCTCACGGCATGACCCGCCGCTGGTCAGGTCCCCAGATCGGCTGCATGCCGCCGGGCAGCGAGAACTGGGTGCGGGTGATGACGTCGGACACTTCCCGCAGCGTGTCGTGCACGCTGCTGAGCAGGTCGGCCAACACCACGCGCCGACCCTCGTCGTCGAGTTCCTCCAAGTCGTCGCGGTCCAGCCGGCGCAGCCGGGTGCTGATCTCCTCGACCAGCCGCTCGGCCCGTGACGAACCCGAGGCGCCGGGCAGTGCCCGCAGGTTCTTTCGCAGCCGATCCATTTGGTAGACAAGCGATCTGGGATTCGTGGCATCGAACAGCACGAGATCCGCCACAGCGCCGACGCTGACCCGGCCCAGGTTGAACCGTCGGTAGATGACCGAGGACTCGCAGGCCACCAGTGCCGACTCGGTGATGGCCCGCTCCGCCTCGGCATTGCGCACCGTGGTCAGCGTTGCGCTGAGCAGAGTGACCAGCATCAGCCCGCGCTCGATCCGCTTGCCGATGTCCATCATCAGCCAGCCGGCGTCCTGCAGCATGGACTCTCCGGCCAGTCCGGAGAGGGCGAGCATGCCCGCCAGCGTCTGCTGCTGGGCCCTCGCCAGCCCGGTGTCGTCGGCAGTGCGCTCCGCCTGCCGGGACAGCGCCCGCTCGACTGCGCCGAGCACCATCCAGGTGTCGTTGGACATCTGGTCGCGCACCGCGCGGGCGGCAAGTCCCAGGTGCTCCACCGAATGCGCCAGCGACCCACTGCGCTGGCGGTCTGCCGTCAGTGCCCAGAGCAGTTCGGGCGCAACGTCGACCGGCGGCGTCGCCGCGCCGGCACGTGCGTCGTCGGTGGTGATCAGTTCCAGAGCACCGAGCAACACCGGCACACACTCACTGGCCGCCGAGTCCTGCCGGAAGTGGTATTCGTGGTAGCGCTCGCGGGTGACGATCAGAAGTCGGGCCAGACCCTCGGTGCGCTCGGCGTAGCGTCCGATCCAGAACAGATCTGACAAAACGCGCGGCGAGCTGGTGAACTCCGTGCCGCTCGGCAACTCGATGGACGGGATGGTGAGCGTCTGCTCGGCCCGTGCGCGCGCCGGTTGCTGGATCCAGATGTCCTTGGCTGCAGAACTTTTGAGCTTGTAGGCACCCGGCCCGCGGGCGAGCACGTAGCCGAGCCCGCCGACCATGGCCGCGTATCCGTTGCGCTGGGACACGGTGAACAGGCGCATGCCGACCCCGGCTGCCGACAACTCCCCGGGATAGCGGTCGATGGGTGCGCAGGAGAACTGGGGAAGCTCCTGGCCGACCCATTGCCAGGGTTCGGCCTCGATGCGC